>JAYVNK010000579.1:0-2807 GCA_043758475.1 Comamonadaceae bacterium
GAAATTCCGCCTCGACTACGCCAAAGCCTACAAGGCCCAGCCCGACGTGTATGCGGTGCAGGGCTACGACACCGGCCTGTTGCTGATTCAGGGCGCCAACGCCGTGAAGGGTGACCTGTCATCGAAGCCGGCGCTGTACAAGGCCATGGAAGGCGCCACCATCGACAGCCCGCGCGGCAAATGGACCATGAGCAAGTCGCACAACCCGGTGCAGGACATGTATTTGCGCGTGGTTGAAAACAAGGAAAACAAGGTGCTGGGTGTAGCCGCCAAGGCCCTGGCCGATTCGGGTGCCGGCTGCAAGATGGGTTAAGTTTTCCAGCGCCTGTCGACGGGAGCACTGCCTCCCGTTTTTTTTTGAATTGACCCATCGCGCACAATCACTGCCATGACGCTCACCAACTATTTGCTCTACCTCGCCGCCGTGGTTTTGCTGGTTCTCTCGCCCGGCCCCACCATGCTCACCTGCATCACCACCGCTGTGAACCACGGGCCGCGCAAATCCATGGCATCGGCAGCGGGCAGCGTCAGTGCCGTGCTGGGCGTCATGCTACTGTCGGCCCTGGGGCTGGGCGCCCTGCTCGCGGCGTCGGAAGTGGCCTTCACCGTGGCCAAGGTCTCAGGTGCCGCCTACCTGATCTGGCTAGGCATCAAAACCTTTCGCAGCCCGGCGGCCGCGCTACAGATCACGCCGCAAGGCACTGACAACGCGCGACGCTCCTTTTTCATTCGCGGCTTCCTGGTCGGCGCCAGTAACCCCAAAGCCCTGCTGTTTTTTGCCGCCTTTTTCCCCCAGTTTCTGAATCCGGCTGCAGCGTTTGCATTTCAATTTGCAATTCTTGCGCTGACCTTCCTGGCCTTCGAACTGAGCGTTCTTACACTGTGCTCATTCGGGGCTTCACGCATCGCGCCGCTGCTGCGCTCCAGCCAGGCGGTGCGCTGGGTCAACCGGATTTCGGGCGGCCTTTTCACTTTGATGGGTGGCTTGCTGCTGCTCACGCGCCGCCACACCTGAACTTGAGAATCCGATTGATTTATCGATGGATATAGCCAACTTTCTCATACAGCTTTTAAACAGCGTTCAATACGGCCTGCTGCTGTTCATGCTGGCCGCTGGCCTGACACTTATCTTCGGCATCATGGGTGTCGTCAATCTGGCGCATGGCAGTTTTTACATGCTGGGCGCTTATCTGGCCTGGTCACTCAGCGCATTTTTCGGCAGCCTGACACTGGCGATTCTTGTCGGTGCGGTGCTGGCTGTCATCTTCGGGCTGGCGCTGGAGTGGCTGCTGTTTCGCCACTTCTACAAACGCGATCACCTCGATCAGGTGCTGCTGACCTTTGGCCTGATCTACATCTTTGAAGAACTGCGTTCCATCGTGTGGGGCGACGACGTGCATGGCGTGACGATTCCTGAGCTGCTCAGCGCGTCCATACCGCTCACCGACAACCTGTCGTATCCGGTCTATCGCCTCTTCATGTCGGGCGTCTGCATCGCGCTGGCGATTGGCCTGTACCTGCTGATTTCAAAAACCCGCCTCGGCATGAAGATACGCGCCGGCGCGTTCAACCGCGACATGGCTGAATCACTCGGCATCAACATCAAGCTGATTCATGCCGTGGTGTTCGCCCTCGGCGTGGGGCTCGCCGTTGTGGCCGGCATGATCGCCGCGCCGGTTGCCAGCGTCTATCCCAACATGGGCTCGCAGGTGCTGATCATGTGCTTTGTGGTGGTGGTGATCGGCGGCATTGGTTCCGTGCGCGGCGCGCTGATTGCCGCGTTGCTGGTCGGGCTGGTGGATACCTTCGGCAAGGTGTTGCTGCCATCGGTGGCCGGCATGCTGGTGTACATGCTGATGGCGGCGGTTTTGCTTTGGAAGCCTGAAGGTCTATTCAAAGCATGAGCGCGCAAAAGGCAAATCTTGAAATCCTTCCGCGCGGCGTGAAAATCGCACTCGGGCTCGCGCTGATCGCCCTCGTCGCCTTCCCCTTCGCCGGCACCGATTTCTACACGCAGATGGTCACGCGCATGATGATCATGGCCATTTTTGCGATGAGTCTTGACTTGCTGCAGGGCGTCACCGGCCTCGTTTCGCTGGGCCACGCGGCCTACTTTGGTCTGGCCGGCTATGCGCTGGCTTTCCTCACCCCGCAGGGCGAGGCGGTCAGCCTGTGGTGGACGCTGCCGCTGGCGGTGCTAGCCTCGGGCGCGGCCGCGCTCATCATCGGATTTTTTGTCGTCCGCACCCACGGCATTTACTTCATCATGGTCACGATGGCGTTTGCGCAGATGGTGTTTTACCTGTTCTTTGACAACAAAGTGCTCGGCGGCTCCGACGGCCTGTACATCAACTTCAAACCCAGTGCAGCGGTCTTCGGCTGGGTGCCTTTTGACCTCGACAACAAGCTGACGCTGTACTACTTCACGCTGGCTGCGATGCTGGGGGTGTACGCCTTCCTGCGCCGCCTGCTGTGGAGCCCGTTCGGCCGCGCGCTGGCAGGCATCCGCGTCAACGAACACCGCATGCGGGCGATGGGGTTTGGCACCTTCGGCTACAAGCTCGCCGCCTTCACGCTGGCCGGCGCGCTGGCCGGGCTGGCCGGCTATCTGTGGGGCGCGCAGACCGGCTACATCAACCCCGAGCTGATGGGTTTTCACATGAGCGCGCACGCCATCATGATGGTGATTCTGGGCGGCATGGGCAACTTTGCTGGTGCCATCGTCGGTGCGTTTGCCTTTGAATATTTGCTGCACGTCTTCAAGGACTTGCCCCAGGTCGATCTAATTTTCGGTAGTGTCAACCTGG
>JAYVNK010000580.1:0-2802 GCA_043758475.1 Comamonadaceae bacterium
GTAAACGTCCGCCCGCCACCATCCTTGCGTGTTGAGTCGGAATTCCCCACCCTTGGCGGTTTCAACCAAGGAGCCGCAAATGAAAGAAAGAGACCGCCAGCGCATCACCGAATGCCTGCAACACATTGATGAATGGCGCGCCAGCGCCATGGCGTTGAAGCCCTACTGCGAAGCCCACGGACACAACTTCGTGAAGTGGCGCGCCTGGCTGGGCGTTGAAGGCGGTTGGCGCAAAGCGCTGGCCCCACCTTCTGTGCCCCCTGGATTTGTGCAGGCTGTGCGCGCCGGCACACCCGCTGCACCCGCTGCACCCGTGGGTGCCGTGATGATGCGCATCACCGTGCAACGCGGCGTTGGCGCACTGCACGCCACCATCGATGTTCCCCACGATGCCCTGCGCAGCTGCGCCGCCCTGCTGCGCGAGGTGCTGGCATGACGGACATGATGCGAGTCGATGCGTGGTACCTGGCCGCCTCCCCCGTGGACATGCGCTGTGGCATGGACAGCCTCTTGGCCCGCGTGATTGCTGTCTTTGGGCAAGCCCAACCCCACATTGCCTATGCATTCGCCAACAGCAGAGCGAGCCGCATCAAAGTGCTGCTGCACGACGGCCATGGTCTGTGGTTATGCGCTAGGCGACTGCACCGGGGCAGCTTTGCGTGGCCCAATGGGGATGACCCGCAAGTCCAACTCAGCGCCGAGCAATGGGCCGCCCTGTGCGTGGGATTGCCCTGGAGTCGCATGCACGCCAGCATCAGTCTGGTGTGATCAACGCCTTGTCATATTGCCCGTGTGTCAACGGCATAAAAAGTGGCCCATCAACGGCCCAAAAAAAGCTCCATAAATAGCGATTTCTCCAGCTAAAGAGGCCGATAAATCACACATCAAAATTCTCCCTGATAGATGCAAAAAGGGCAATTGGTATCTCTCTCAATTGCCCTTTTTTATGGCGATTTTTACAATACATCCCATGCCCTTGAGCCCGTCCGAGATGAACCTTTTGCAAGCCCCTGAAGCACTCAGTGAGCTTGACGATTCGGCCGTTCGGGCCTTGGCCCAAACACTGATCAAGCGCATCGCCGACGATGCCAAATGCCTCGCCTCCAACACGCAAGAGCTGCACTTGCGCCAAACCAAGATTGACGCGCTCACCATCGAGATCCGTCTGCTGCGCCACTTGCGTTTTGGTGCCAAGACCGAAGGCATGGACAGCGTGCAGGTCAAACTCTTTGAAGAAGCCAACGCCGAGGATTTGGGTGCTGCCGAGCAAGCCCTGAGCGCATTGACGCGAGCCCCTGCAGACAAGCCTGCTAAACAGCACCCGGTGCGCAAGGCGCTACCCGCACACCTGAGCCGCACCGACATCCACCACGAGCCAGAGAACACCACCTGTGGCTGTGGTCAGGCCATGAAGCGCGTCAGCGAAGATGTCTCTGAGCGCCTGGATTATTTGCCCGGCACCTTCAGCGTAGAGCGCCACATCCGTGGCGTGTGGGCCTGCCCTTGCAAGGCTTGTGCGCGCATGCGCCAGGAACCCATGCCAGCGCAGATCATCGACTCTGGCATTCCCACAGCCAATCTGCTGGCCCACGTCATCATTGCCAAGCATGACGACCATTTGCCGCTGTACCGCCAGAGCGAGATATTTGCCCGCTCCGGTGTTGATATCCCGCGCTCAACCCTGGCCGACTGGGTGGGCGCGGCCGGTGTGGCGTTGGCACCGATTGCCCGAGCCCTGAAGGCGCAGTTGCTGCAAAGTGCGGTGCTGCATGGCGATGAGTCGCCGATCACGATTCTGGATAAAAAGGGTCAGAAACACCGGGGTTACATCTGGGCCTATGCCAGTGGGGTGCATGACCCGCATAAGGCGGTGGTGTACGAGATCCGAAATAGTCGAAGCGGCCAGCATGCCCGGGACTTCTTGTGCCATGAACCCGATAAACGACCCGATAAACGGCCCGATAAGCCGCCTCTTATTGAGGGGGACAGTACGCAAAAATCATGGAGCGGCCATTTGGTGGTCGATGGCTATTCGGGCTACAAGGCTCTGTTTGCGGCACTTGAGGGCGCGCCCATCATGGAGGTGGGGTGCTGGGCGCACGTGCGCAGGAAATTCTTTGAGTTGCATGTGGCCTCCAAGAGTACGCTGGCCGCGCAGGCGCTCGCCAGCATCGGGCAGCTCTACAACATTGAGCGCGGTATTCGTGAGGCTGCCCTGCAAGTGAATGCCATCACGCAGGTGCGCCAAGCCCAGTCCAAACCGCTGTTGCAGGCATTGCATGCGTGGCTGGTGGCGCAGCGCCACTCGATCACCGACGGGACCGCTACGGCCAAGGCGATGGATTACGCTCTCAAGCGCTGGGACGCGTTGATTCGCTATGCTGACGATGGACGCTTGCCCATTGATAACAATCGCATCGAAAACAAAATCAGGCCTTGGGCCCTGGGTCGGAAAAATTGGCTTTTTGCAGGCAGCTTTGCCGCCGCCGATCGCGCTGCCGACATCATGACGCTGATTGAGTCGGCCAAGATGAATGACATCGAGCCGATGGCTTATCTCAGCGATGTCTTGACTCGTCTGCCCACCCATCCCAACAGCCGCATCGCGGAGTTGCTGCCGACACAGTGGCAGCCCAACCCAGTTCCTGCCGCCAAATAACTCAGCCGCGCTCGGCGCGCAAGAATGGTGGCGCGCGGACGTTTACGCTTCATGACACAAGCCAACGTACCGTTTACGAACAACTTGGCCGAGCAAGCGGTACGCATGCCCAAGGTCAAGCAAAAAGTATCGGGCTGCTTTCG
>JAYVNK010000581.1:0-2802 GCA_043758475.1 Comamonadaceae bacterium
AAATAGGGCTCTAGCTCTCGAATAATATACATAAATTGCTACATAATCTATAGCTTTCTACTTTTGGGATTTGGCTTGATTTGTAGTACTTGCCTTAAACGGAGAGAAGCGAGGTGGGCGTTCCGCACTGAAGTTCGGCAATCCAGGCATGTACCATGCGCTCGGCGGGTTCGAGTGCCGCTGCAACCTTTGGACTGAGGCCCATCCCCAACGCTTCGTAAACAGCGGGCTCGCAGCCAATGACTGCGACCACGGGCGGCAGATGCCCCAAGTGTTCCAGCAACGTCAGGGCGCGGATTGGGGTGGCGTAATGGGTGTCGGCAAAATAGTCGCGCAATGCATGAGCGCTCAAACCTGAGAGATCCGGCAGCACCGGCTGTAACAGGCGAACCTCGCCCGGAACACCGCCACTCTGATGCGCGTCCAGCAGCAGCACCGCGTCATAACCGCCCATCAGTTCCTGCACGATGCTCATGCCGCCAATGCCGGTTTCCATTACCTTGACGCCTGGCGCAAGAACCTGCTTGGCCAAGCGCCAGGCGAGTTCGACGCCAAAGCCGTCGTCGCCGTGAAGCACGTTGCCCACGCCGACAATCAGAATTTTGAGGGGTGGCCCGGCATCGCTCATTGCGGGGTCAAAAGCTCGGCAGGCTGGGGGTGAAATCCATGTCCATCCCGACCAGCACTCTGCCGTCAGGCTCCTGCTTCACGCTGAAGCAGTCGAGGGTGTCGTTGTGCCCCATGCGGCTGCCCTGGCGCACGTCGTAATAGCAGCCCGAATGGTTGGGGCAGGCCAGCGTGTAGCCGCTCAAAGTGGCACCCTTGAGTGACGAGCCGTCCTGGGCGCAGCAGGATGCCAGTGCAAAAAGCTGGTCAACATGGCGTACCAGCAGCATCGGCAGCCCGTCCACATCGACCTCGCGCGCCGAATGCGATGCCAGTTCGTCACCGGGCTGCAATACCGGCACCCAGTGCGGGTAACGCGGCCTGGCGGCGGGCGACGCGTCTATCGCCTTGATCGGAATGGTGGGGAAGCGGTGTTTTGGTTTGTCCGCAGCAGCTACCGGCGCTTCGCTTGCAGGGGGGCTGATTTGGGCGGGCAGCAGGTCGTAGAGGTCCATCAGGGTATGGATGGCTGGGTCCGACACCACCTTTTCCAGCACACCTTCCTTGAACAGGCGCACCAGCCTGCGCAAGGCCTCGCGGTGGATGGCATCCACCCCTTGCAGCAACTCGAATACCGCCGTCTTCACGTTGCCCGCCGGCAACTCTTCCATGGCTTGAATTTGCCGGTTGACATCGTCGAGCAGGTGATCCCACTCGTCGTTGGACATGAAGTCAATCAGGTTCTGCAAATCTTCCGGAGCGGGCGCAGCACTGCTCTGGCTGGACAGGGGCGGGGAGGCCCCATTCATTTGCAGGTCATCAGGCAATGGGGAAACGGATTCAATGCAGCACGCATTCGTCGCCGCATTGGGAATGGTCGTCACCATCGCAGCAACCGGCGTCGCACTCGCCGTGGCCCTGCTTCTGAAAGTCAGAAAAACTCTCGGCAAAGAGTTGACCCGCCTTTTTTTTGCCACCCACTGTGAACCGGAATGTGCCGTTCAGCAAAGGGGCGGGTTCAAGATCCCCCAAATCGGCAAGCTCCTCCAAAGAATCTCTGATATCGTCCACCGGGCGGTTCAAAAATGGCCCCAGCAGCTTGGGTGTGTAGCTGTCGCCCAAGCCTTCACCCTGAAACCAGTAGCAAATCTGCAGTACTTCCTCGCGCTGGATCAGCCGGTCCAGCGCGCTTTCTTTGGGGGCCGCAGCGAGGGCCGAACCGTGGGCCGAACTATGCGCCTCAAGTTGGCCTGCCGCCTGCGTTTGCAGCACTGCGTTCATTGCAATTGCTCCTGGTTGTTCGGGTCGTGCAAATGCAGGCCCGCGTGCGTGAAATCATACTGGCATACCGTCGCCACCGGGATCAATTGATCTGAGTCAAGCGAAAGCGACTCCTCGGCCGCAGCGGCACCTTCAAGCGCGACGCGGCGGGCGGTTGCCACAACGCGCTGCACCCATTCAAGATGGACTGGCGTCAAGGCCTGCTCTCCGATCACCCGATTTTTTGCGGCTTCGGGGCCGGCCAGTCGGCCCGCCTCAATCTCGGCCAGAACCAGATCGCCCAGGCAGCTTTCAGGCAACTGCACTTCCACACTGAATAATTCGTCGGGCCAGATGCCAAAGTGGGCGCCAATCACCAACAGATTGTCCACGCTGATGACACCCGTCACCGCCTCAAACACGCGCCGCTGCACCGCCAGCGTGTCTTGCACCCGCCCAGTCCAGCGCCTGCAGGTCACGGTGCCGGGTGCCAGCCCCCGGTCACCGGCACCGACGAGCACGACGCGGTCAAACTTGTCACCGCTGGCCTGCAAATCCTGCACGATGGCAATCGGGCCCCAGTTCATTTCGCGAATCTCTACCTGTTCCGGCCACGGGCCTGCGCGCAGGCGGGCCATCAATTCGGGGCCAAGTACATAGCCACGGACAAACTGGCAGTAACCGACAAGGCCAATGACAATGCGCGTCATGGTTCGCAATCTTTTTCGTGAATTTGCCCGCAGTTCAAATGCCGCAGGCGCAGGTGGTGACTTCCCGCGTGACGACGCGGTCAGAACCCTCAATCATGACGTGCGTGGTGCAAGGCATGCACGGGTCGAAACTACGGATCGCGCGCAGGATGTCAATACCCTTGAAATTGGTTTCGTCTTTGTAGTTCTCCACCAGCACGGTGTTGAGCACCGCCTGCTCATACGC
>JAYVNK010000582.1:0-2798 GCA_043758475.1 Comamonadaceae bacterium
AATGGACGCTTTGTTGTCGGACATCAACCAAGCGGGGTTGGGTCGGAGTCTTCAGTTCGAGTTGTTCCGACCGGGCCAGATCGTGGTGAAGGACTATTATGCCGAGCTCCCGATCGCGTTGCGCGTTACGGGGCGCTATCACGATATGGGCTCTTTCGCCGCTGATGTCGCCAATCTGTCCCGGATTGTGACGCTCAATAACTTGGCGATTACGCCGCAAAAGGATGGCGGTCTCACCATGGACGCGACTGCCCGAACTTTTCGCTACCTGGACCCGGAAGAGCAGGCTGCTCAACGGGCTGCCGCGGCGCCGAAGGTGAAGAAATGAGGGCGCTGGTTCTCCCGATCATCGGCTTCGTGACGGTTGCGCTCGCAGGGTGCGGCAATTCGGATCGTGATGACTTGCAGCGCTGGATGGCCGAGCAACGTGCTCAAGTGAAGCCGACGGTGCCGCCGATCTCCGAGCCAAAGAAATTCACCCCTCAGGCGTACACCGAAGTCGCTTCGTTGGAGCCGTTCAATATGCAGAAGCTGACACAGGCGCTGCGTCGTGATTCGAGCCAGCCCAGCAGCTCTGGGCTGATTGCGCCGGAACTTTCGCGCCGGAAGGAATCGCTGGAAGCCTTCCCACTGGACTCGATGTCGATGGTCGGCAGCCTTAGCCGCAACGGCCAGCCAGTCGCGCTCGTGAGCGTGGACAAACTGCTCTACCAAGTGCGTGTGGGCAATCACCTCGGCCTCAACTATGGCCGCATTACCAATATCAGTGAAACCGAACTCGGCCTGCGTGAAATTGTGCAGGACGCCGCCGGTGAGTGGATCGAACGCGTGGCAACGTTGCAGTTGCAAGAGAAGGCAAAATGAACCGACAAAAAACAGTCCTTGTCCGGTGGCTGCGCGCCGCCAGCGTAGCCTTGGTAGCGCTCGCCGCGGCTGCTATCGCGCAAGCGCAAAACGCCATTGAGTCGATCACCAGTTCGGTTCAGTCCGGTACCGAGGTGATACGCATCGATTTGACGCAACCGCTCTTGGCAATCCCGACAGGTTTTGTAATCCAGACCCCCGCGCGGATCGCGCTCGATTTTCCGGGTGTCACCAACTCAATCGGTCGCTCCACTGTCGATGTCAACCAAGGCAACCTGCGTTCCGTCAATGTCGTCCAGGCAGGCGACCGGACGCGTCTGGTCCTGAACCTTAAGCAGGCCACCGCATACAAAACCGAGCTCCAGGGTAAGTCACTCCTGGTGTCGCTCGAGCCGGTGGCGGGGCCAGCCTTGGTCGCTTCAACCCCGTCGGCGTTTGCCGAGAACCGTAATCGGGACATGATGCCGTTGCGCGACGTCGACTTTCGGCTCGGCGCCGATAAGACAGGGCGGGTGATCGTCGATTTGGCTAACAACCAGGTTGGCGTCGACATCAAGCAGCAAGGCAAGAATCTGGTTGTCGAATTCACAAAGACGTCATTGCCCGAGGGCCTTCGCCGCCGACTCGATGTGTCGGACTTCGGAACGCCGGTCCAACTCATCACCACCCAGCAAGCCGGCGACCGCGTCCGGATGGTGATCGAGGCGCGGGGCGATTGGGAGCACAACGCGTATCAAAGCGAAAACCAGTTCGTCGTTGAAGTACACCCGCGTAAAGTCGATCCCACCAAGCTGACACAAGGCGCTGGATACAACGGTGAAAAGCTGTCGCTCAACTTCCAGAACATCGAAATTCGTTCGCTGCTGCAGGTCATTGCAGACTTCACAAATTTCAACATCGTGACGTCGGATTCGGTGACTGGCGCCCTGACGCTTCGACTCAAAGACGTGCCCTGGGACCAAGCGCTTGAAATCATCATGCAGGCCAAGAACCTGGGCATGCGCAAAAACGGCACTGTGCTCTGGATCGCGCCCAAAGACGAGATCAACGCCAAAGAAAAGGTCGAATTCGAGGCGAAAGCGGCCATCGAAAATCTTGAACCGCTGCGCACGCAATCGTTCCAACTGAATTACACCAAGGCGGTGGACTTGCAGGGCCAGATTACCGGTTCGGGGTCGGCAAGCGGCGGCTCGGGTTCCAGCAGCGCTCGCTTGTTGACGCCCCGCGGCAGCGTGATTGCAGAACCGCGTACCAACCAGTTGTTCGTGACCGATATTCCATCGCGACTTGCCCAAGTCGCAGAGATGATCACCAAGTTGGACATTCCGGTTCGTCAGGTTCTGATCGAAGCGCGGATCGTCGAAGCGTCCGACACCTTTGGTAAGTCACTCGGCGTGCGACTTGGCGGCGGCATCGGCGGCGGCGTGGTGGGATCCGATAACGGCAACCGCGTCTTTGGCAACCTCGGCGCGGGGCGGCCTGCTACGGCGACCGCTGCTGGCAGCGCTCTCTCTACGTTCACCAATTCGAACTTCATCAATTTGCCGGCCACCAGCCCAAACAACAACAGCCAGACTCCCGGCACCTTCGCCATCTCCCTGTTCAACTCCAGCTTTTCACGCATGCTGAACCTGGAAATTTCCGCGCTCGAAGCTGACGGCAAAGGCAAGGTGGTGTCTGCTCCCCGTGTCGTGACCGCTGACCAAACGAAGGCGCTCATTGAGCAGGGCACGGAATTGCCTTATCAGGTCGCGACGTCCAGTGGCGCTACTTCGATTGCTTTCCGCAAGGCCAATCTGAAGCTTGAAGTCACTCCCCAGATCACGCCGGAAGGCAACATCATCCTGACGCTCGACGTCAACAAGGACACAGTCGGCCAGGCGACGACTGCCGGTTTCGCCATCAACACGAAGCACGTGCAGACGTCGGTGCTG
>JAYVNK010000583.1:0-2792 GCA_043758475.1 Comamonadaceae bacterium
CTGGACGCCGCGCCGCCGGTTGGGTCCAGGCCCGGTGTGGGCTCCAGCGTCATGCCCAGCACGACAGTGTCTTTTTTGCCCTGCGCGGACGCGTTGAAAGGCAGAGTGACCATGGCCGCAGTGGCTGCAGTGGATGTCAAAACTGTACGGCGGTTGATCATAGGAGCGGTCCTTCTGTCAAAAAAATTGGCAATCAAGAATAACTGGGCGAACGATATCACTAACGCAGACCCTAACGCAGACGGGCTCAGCGCGTTGACCGGCAAATTGTCATGCAAGGTGGCACGCCACAAGGTGGCCATCAGCCACCTCCCGCAACTCGGGGCGGGCCGCATCGCATTGCGCCTGCGCATGGGGGCAGCGGTGCGCGTAGGGGCAGGCGATCGCGGGGTGCACGCGCGGCGCAATGGCGATGGTGCGTTTTCTCTGGCCTGGCGATGCAGTCGGCTGCATGCGCGGCACCGCATCCAGCAGAGCGCGGGTGTAGGGGTGCGCTGCGTGGTGGAACAGCGCCTGCGGCGTGCCTTGCTCCACCACCCGGCCCTGGAACGTCACGGCTACGTCGTCGCACAGGTGGTTCACCACGGCCAAGTCGTGGCTGATCAGCAAATACGTCACGCCAAAATCGCGCTGCAAATCCTGCATGAGGTTGAGCACCTGGGCCTGCACTGATACATCCAGCGCGCTGACCGGTTCATCGGCCACGATCAGTTTCGGCCGGGTGATGAGTGCGCGGGCAATGGCCACGCGCTGGCGCTGGCCTCCCGAAAATTCATGCGGGTATTTGTCGAGGTCGCTTGCGCGCAGGCCAACCGAGGCAAGGACGTCAACGGCCAGCGAGCGCCGGTTTGGTGTGCTGGTAGGCTGCGACAGCGCTGCCAGCGGCTCGGTGATGATCTTGAAGATCGTCTGGCGCGGGTCCAGCGAGCCATAAGGGTCTTGGAACACCATCTGAAAATCGCGCCGCGCACTGCGCAGTTCCCCTGCGTCCAACTGGTTCAAATCCCGCCCAAGCATCTGAACCGACCCCGACGTGGGCAGCTCCAGCGCCATCACCACGCGGGCCAATGTTGACTTGCCCGAGCCAGACTCGCCCACCACGCCCAGACTGCGCCCGGCTTTGAGCGTGAAGCTCACGCCTCGCAAGGCGTGCACGACGGGCGGCTTGACCCACAGGTGCTCACGTGGCAGCACATACGTGCGCGTGACGTCATTGACTAGCAGCAACGGTGCGGTCATGGGGCGGCTGCGGCTGCAGAAGCCACCTCGGCTAGCTGAAAGCAGCTTGCCGTATGGCCTTCGCGCGATTCGGCTTGTCTGAGCGTGCCCGGCTGCGCGTGAGGGATGGGGTTAACACGGTTAAGCGCCCCGTGGCCGATCTGCGTGATACCTGGTCGCTTGTCTACACATTGCGGGACCATAAAGGGGCAGCGGTCAGAGAAAGGACAACCCGGCGGCAGGTCGATCAGCTCGGGCACGGTGCCAGCAATCGTGGCCAGTCGGGCACCGCGCGTGGCTCCCACCTTGGGGCGCGCGCCAAACAGGCCGCGCGTGTAAGGGTGCGCCCTGTGCGCAAACACCTCTGCCGTGGGACCGATCTCCACCACGCTGCCGCCGTACATCACCATCATGCGGGCGGCGTTTTGGGCGATCACGCCAAGGTCGTGCGATATCAGGATCAGCGCCATGCCGCGCTCTTGCACCAGGTCGCTGATGAGGTCGAGTATCTGCCCCTGCAATGTCACATCCAGCGCCGTCGTAGGCTCGTCGGCAATCAACACGTCGGGGCCGCAGGCCAGTGCCATGGCAATCGTGATGCGCTGGCGCTGCCCGCCCGAAAACTGGTGCGGGTAGGCATCAAAACGGCCCGACGCGTTGGCAATGCCCACGCGGTCCATGAGGGCGATGGCCTGCTCGCGCGCATCGTTACGTGATGCACCCCGGTGCAGTCGCAGCGGCTCGGCCACCTGATGGCCTACGGTGTGTACCGGGTTCAGCGCAGTCATGGGCTCCTGAAAAATCATGCCAATGCGGTTGCCGCGCAGTTCTCGCAGGGCGCCGTCAGAAGCACCCACCAGTTCCTTGCTGTCAAACCGGATGCTGCCACTCACCGTGGCGTTGTCGGGCAGCAGGCCCAGCAGGGACAAAGCGGTGATGGACTTGCCGCAGCCCGACTCGCCAATCAGTCCCAGCGTTTCGCCGCGCGCCAATGAAAAGCTGACATCACGCACGGCCTGCGCTGGCCCACGCGGCGTCAGCAATTGCACGCTTAAATTGTTGACTTCAAGAAGTGGCATTTATTTCAGCGCTTGCGCGCCAGCCGGGGGTCCATCACATCGCGCAAGCCATCGCCCAGCAGGTTCAGGCCCAGCACCGCCAACATGATCGCAATACCGGGGAATACGGCCAGCAGTGGTGCCTGGAACAGCAGCGTTTGCGCTTCGGCCAGCATGCGTCCCCATGACGGGTTGGGCGGCTGCGTGCCCAGGCCCAGGTACGACAGTGCAGCCTCAGCCAGAATGGCGATGGCAAAGCGGATGGTGGTCTGCACAATCAGCACCGATGCAATATTAGGCAGCACATGGTGCAGTGTGATTTGCAGCGGCCCGAGCCCGCAGGCACGCGCCGCCAGTACAAATTCGCGCGACCAGACTGCGTTGGCCGACGCCCGCGTCACCCGCGCAAAATTGGGGATGTTGAAGATGCCAATCGCGATGATCGAGTTGACGATGCCCGCGCCAAACACCGCTGTCATCATGATGGCCGACAGAATGGCGGGAAACGCAAACGTG
>JAYVNK010000584.1:0-8723 GCA_043758475.1 Comamonadaceae bacterium
CAGCCGCCCGGTTTGACCAGATCAGCGCAGGCCTTGACCACTGACGAGGGGTCTGGCACGTGTTCCAGCATTTCCATGCACATGACTACATCAAAACGGCCCGGCTGCTGGGCCGCGAGAGCCTCAGCACTGATTTCCAGGTATTCAACGTTAGGGGTTTGTGCTTCCAATGCATGCAGCTGCGCTACTTTTAGCGCCTTGGTGGACAAGTCGATGCCGAGTACGCTGGCACCTTTGCGGGCCATAGAATCCGACAGTATGCCGCCGCCGCAACCGACATCCAGCACTTGCTTGCCCGCCAGCGGACAAAGGCTGGTGATCCAGTCCAGGCGCAGAGGATTGATGTCATGCAGCGGACGGAATTCGCTGTTTTTGTCCCACCAGCGATGTGCGAGGTCGGAAAATTTGGCCAGTTCCGCAGGGTCAGCGTTCAGTGTTGCCATCATTGAGGGATTATCGGCCGTATCAGAAACCCATGCTGCAATGGGGCTCACAAATGAAAAACCCCGCCTAAGCGGGGTTGTATCCAGCAATCCGGAGATTACTTGTTGGCGCGGGTGCCGACCACTTCGATTTCTACACGGCGGTTTTTGGCGCGGCCTTCTGCTGTCTTGTTGTCGGCCACGGGCTGCTTCTCGCCTTTGCCTTCTGTGTAGACGCGGTTTTTCTCAATGCCTTTGGACACCAAATAGGCTTTGACAGCCTCTGAACGGCGAACCGACAGTTTCTGGTTGTAAGCGTCGCTTCCGATGGAGTCAGTATGACCCACAGCAATGATGACTTCCAGATTGATGTCTTTGACTTTGCTGGTCAGATCGTCCAACTTAGCTTTGCCTTCTGGCTTGAGCACCGATTTGTTGAAGTCAAAGAACGCATCGGCGGCGTAGGTCACCTTGGTGGCTGCAGGCGGCTGAGGTGCAGGCGCTGGTGCGGGAGCCGGGGCTGGCGCAGTTGCTGCGGGGGCTGGCGCAGACGGAGTTGGCGCTGGTGCTGGGGCAGACGCTGGTGCGGGAGCAGGCGCCGCAGCGGCGCGTGGCGCAATCGCCCCGTCACAACCAGGAGCCGCCGTAGCTGGCGTCCAGTTGGCATCACGCCAGCACAATTCGTTCGTGCCGTTCTTCCAAACGAGTTCCGAAGTACCGTTGCGCCAGTTGTCGATGGTTTGGGCACCAGCGGCGGTAGCAAGTGCTGCAGTTGCGAACAGCATTGCGACTTTATTCAATTTCTTCATAAATCTCCTCTAGGGGAAAGGCCGCAGCAGCGCTGCGATTAATGGGACGTTTTAGGCGACCACCGCCTAATTCGGTCAATCTATTGTGCCACAGCCTGTACCGATGCCGACGCAACTCGCAGCTTGCCGGTGCAGGACAAAACCGCATTTTCGTGTAAGTGTTGCACGTTTACTACAGGATCTTGCCCGTAAAATCAGGCTTCAACCGCCTGACACCTCCCGCCACACCCCTCCTCATGACCCAGTTCGCCAAAGAAACACTGCCCATCAGTCTTGAAGAGGAAATGCGCCGGAGCTACCTCGATTACGCCATGAGCGTGATCGTAGGCCGCGCCCTGCCAGATGCGCGGGATGGCCTTAAACCGGTGCACAGGCGCGTGCTGTTCGCGATGCACGAGCTGAACAACGACTGGAACAAACCTTACAAGAAGTCGGCGCGCATAGTGGGCGATGTGATCGGCAAGTACCACCCGCATGGGGACAGCGCGGTTTACGAAACCATTGTCCGCATGGCGCAAGACTTTTCGCTGCGCCACATGCTGGTGGATGGCCAGGGCAACTTTGGCTCGGTCGATGGTGACAACGCGGCTGCCATGCGGTACACCGAAATCCGCATGTCCAAAATCGCGGACGAGTTGCTGGCCGATCTGGACAAGGAGACGGTGGACTTCGGCCCCAATTACGACGGCAGCGAGAAAGAGCCGCTGGTGATGCCGGCCCGGTTTCCCAACCTGCTGGTCAATGGTTCATCGGGCATTGCGGTCGGCATGGCAACCAACATCCCGCCGCACAACCTCAATGAAGTGATTGACGGCTGCCTGCATTTGCTGCGCAACCCTTCAGCGTCCATTGACGAGCTGATGGAAATCATCCCGGCACCCGACTTCCCGACGGCCGGCATCATTTACGGCATCAACGGCGTGAAAGACGGCTACCGCTCGGGCCGGGGCCGCGTGGTGATGCGCGCCAAGGTGCATTTTGAAGACATCGACAAGGGCCAGCGCCAGGCCATCATCGTGGACGAGCTGCCCTACCAGTGCAACAAAAAGACGCTGCAGGAGCGCATGGCCGAGTTGGTGCATGAGAAGAAGATAGAGGGCATCAGCCACATTCAAGACGAAAGCGACAAATCAGGCATGCGCCTGGTGATTGAACTCAAGCGTGGCGAAGTGCCAGAGGTGGTGCTGAACAACCTGTACAAGCAAACGCAGTTGCAAGACACGTTTGGCATCAACATGGTGGCGTTGATCAATGGCCAGCCCAAGCTGTGCAACTTGAAGGACTTAATTGAGGTCTTTCTGGAGCATCGCCGTGAGGTGGTCACCCGTCGCACCATCTTCACTTTGCGCAAGGCGCGCGAGCGCGGCCACGTGCTCGAAGGCCTGGCCGTGGCGCTGGCGAACATTGACGAATTCATCCGCATCATCCGCAATGCGCCGACGCCGCCAGTGGCCAAGGCCGAACTGATGGCCAAGCCGTGGGACAGCAAGCTGGTGCGCGAAATTCTCACCCGTACCCGTGCAGATGGCGGCGTGATCAATGCAGACGACTACCGCCCGGACGGCCTGGAAAAGGCGCTGGGGATGGGCAGCGACGGCCTGTACCGCCTGAGCGACACCCAGGCGCATGAAATCCTGCAAATGCGCCTGCAGCGCCTGACTGGCCTGGAGCAGGACAAGATCGTGGCCGAGTACCGCGAAGTGATGGCTGAGATTGAAGACCTGCTGGACATTCTGGGCAAGCCCGAGCGCGTGTCCATCATCATCGGCGAGGAACTCACCGCCATCAAGCTGGAGTTTGGGCAAACCAAGGTGGGCGCGCGGCGCAGCCTGGTCGAACACTCATCATTCGACCTGAGCACCGAAGACCTGATCACCCCGACCGACATGGTGGTCACGCTCAGCCACAGCGGCTACATCAAAAGCCAGCCGCTGGGCGAATACCGGGCGCAAAAGCGCGGCGGGCGGGGCAAGCAGGCCACCGCCACCACAGAAGACGACTGGGTTGACCAGCTGTTCATTGCCAACACGCACGACTATATTTTGTGCTTTAGCAACCGGGGCCGCCTGTACTGGCTCAAGGTGTGGGAGGTGCCGCAGGGCTCACGCGGCTCGCGGGGGCGGCCTATCGTCAACATGTTCCCATTGACCGAGGGCGAAAAAATCACCGTGGTGCTGCCGCTGACGGGCGAGAAGCGCACTTTTCCGGCAGACCAGTACGTGTTCATGGCGACCAGCATGGGCACGGTCAAAAAAACCACGCTGGACGAGTTCAGCAACCCGCGCAAGGCCGGCATCATTGCGGTGGATCTGGACCCGGGCGACTTCCTCATTGGCGCGTCGCTGACGGACGGCGAACACGATGTCATGCTGTTCAGCGACGGCGGCAACGCGGTGCGCTTTGACGAGAACGACGTGCGTCCCATGGGCCGCACCGCACGCGGCGTGCGCGGCATGATGCTTGAAGAGGGCCAGACCGTGATCGCGATGCTGGTGGCCGAGGATGAACAGCAAAGTGTGCTGACTGCCACCCGCAATGGCTTCGGCAAACGCACCAGCATCACCGGGTACACCCGCCACGGGCGAGGCACCAAGGGCATGATTGCGATCCAGCAATCTGAGCGCAACGGCAAGGTCGTCGCCGCCACCCTGGTGCATGCAGATGACGAGATCATGCTGATCACCGACAAGGGCGTGCTGGTGCGCACCCGCGTCAGCGAAATTCGCGAACTCGGCCGCGCCACCCAGGGCGTGACCCTGATCGGGCTGGATGAGGGCTCCAAACTCAGCGGCCTGCAGCGCATTGTGGAGAACGACGCCATTCCGCCTGAAGGCGATGGGCCGGAGGAAAACGGCGACGCGGCAGATGCATGACACCTTAGCAGGACATTGCCGCCATAAAATGCAAGTGAACTGAATACTATTATATTTATAGCTACTTATACATGCAGGACAAGGGCTAGAGCCCTATTTGACCATATAAATCTGTGAAAACACCCGCCGTAGCAACTTCCACCGCCAGTCTGGCAGACCTGCGCGTTCAGATAGACGCGATTGATGCCGACATGCTGGCCCTGCTGAACCGGCGCGCCCATGTGGCCGAGCAGGTGGGTCAGATCAAAAAGCGCGAGGGCACGCCTTTCTTTCGCCCCGACCGGGTGGCCCAGGTCATCGAGAAGATTCAGACGGCCAACACCGGGCCTCTGAAGGGGCCGCACGTGGCGGCGATTTGGCGCGAAATCATGTCGGCCTGTCTGGCGCTGGAAGCACCGCAGCGGGTGGCGGTGCTGGGCCCGGCCGGCACGTTTTGTGAGCAGGCTGCCATCGAGTTTTTTGGCGGCGCGGTCGACCTGGTGTACTGCGCCAACTTTGACGAGGTGTTCCACGCCACCGAGGCTGGCAGCGCGCAATTTGGCGTGGTCGGCGTTGAAAGTTCGACCGAAGGCGTGGTGACCCGTTCACTCGATCTGTTCCTGCGCACACCGGCACAGATGGTGGGCGAGGTGAGCCTGATGGTGCGCCACAACCTGCTTCGCCTGAGTGATTCGCTGGAGGGAATCCAGGTGGTGCTGGCGCATCCGCAGGCACTGGCGCAGTGCCACGCCTGGCTGACACAACACTTGCCCAACGCTGAGCGTAGGGCTGTGTCCAGCAATGCTGAAGGCGCCCGCCTGGCCACCACCAACCCGGCCTGGGCTGGGCTGGCCAGCGAGCGCGCGGCCACCCAGTTTGGCCTGCACATTGCAGCCCATGCCGTTCAGGACGATGCCCACAACCGCACACGGTTTGCCGTCATTTGCCTGGCCAGCACCTTGCCCACGCCGCCCGCCACCGGGCATGACTGCACCAGCCTGGTGGTCTCGGTGCCCAACAAGCCGGGCGCGCTGCACGATTTGCTGGTACCGTTGAAAACCTACGGCGTTTCCATGACGCGGTTTGAGTCCCGCCCTGCGCGCACCGGCCAATGGGAGTACTACTTTTACATGGACATCCAGGGGCATCCGTCGCAGCCGCACATCGCATCCGCGCTCAAGGAATTGCGGGCCCTGTGTGCTTTTTATAAAGTGTTGGGCACTTATCCCACAAGCGAATGATCCATGTTTGAACAATTAGGCTTGATTGGCTGCGGCCTGATGGGTGGATCGTTCGCCCTGGCGCTAAAACGCGCGGGCCTGGTCAAGCGCGTGGTCGGCTACAGCAAATCGCCCTCCACCACCGAGCGCGCCCGCCAGCTAGGGGTTATTGACGTGGAAGCGCCATCGGCCCTGCTGGCCGTGTCGGGTGCCGACATTGTGCTGATTGCCGTGCCGGTGGCAGCCACCGAGGCCACATTCAAGGCCATCAAGCACCTGGTCACGCCGCAGATGCTCATCATGGATGTGGGCTCCACCAAACGCGACGTCATTGATGCCGGCCGGCGCGCACTGCGTGACCAGATTGGTTCGTTCGTGCCCGCGCATCCCATTGCTGGCAAAGAGGTGGCGGGGGTCGAGAATGCAGACGCCGACTTGTATGTCGGCAAACAGGTCATCCTCACGCCAATAGAGCGCACATTGACGGTGCAACTGCAAAAAGCGGTGGACGTGTGGACCGGGCTGGGCTGCCGGGTGCTGAAGATGTCGCCCGAGGCGCACGACTCGGCGTTTGCTGCGGTAAGCCACTTGCCGCACCTGATTTCGTTTGCGCTGATGAACGCCATCTCGGGCCAGGCACCGGGCAAGGATTATCTGTCGCTGGCAGGCCCGGGTTTTCGGGACTTCACCCGCATCGCAGCCAGTGACCCCAAGGTCTGGCGCGACATCATGATCTCCAACCGCGAAGAGCTGCTGGCGCAGTCCAAAATTTTCCAGCGCAACCTGCAGGCCCTGGAATTGATGATTTCCAGTGGCAATTCAGAAGCGCTCGAGGGCCTGATCGAGCAGGCCAGCATGACGCGGGCCAACTGGAGCATGACGTCCAACAAGCCACCGCGCTGACCCCATTGGCACGCCGCTGCGCCAGCCATGTTTGACACCCAGTTTCTCGACATTCCGCCTTTGTCTGGCGCCGCTGGTACCGTAGTCCTTCCCGGCTCCAAGAGCATTTCCAACCGAGTGCTGCTGCTGTCGGCCTTGTGCTCAGGCACCACCACGCTGCACGATTTGCTGGACTCGGACGACACCCGCGTGATGCTGGATGCCCTGCGCAAACTGGGCTGTGGCGTGCGCCGCACAGGCACCGGCGCAACCACGGTCGAGATCGATGGCCTGGGCGGCATCATCAAGAACCCGCAGGTTGATCTGTTTATGGGCAACGCGGGCACCGCCATGCGCCCGCTCACCGCCGCTTTGGCCGTGCTGGGCGGCGAGTTCAAGCTGCACGGCGTGCCGCGCATGCACGAGCGCCCGATAGGCGACCTGGTGGATGCGCTTCGCCAGCTCGGCTGCCAGATTGACTACCTGGGGCAAGACGGCTATCCACCGCTGCACATTGGCCAGCCCAACCCGCTGCTGGATGCCCCGATTCGCGTGCGGGGCGATGTGTCGAGCCAGTTCCTGACCGCGCTGCTCATGGCGTTGCCGCTAGTCGCGCAAAGAAGATCCCCCACGCTCGGCACTGACGTGTCCTCGCTGCCCCCCGAGGGGGCTGTGCCCCCTAAGGGCGGCCTGTCGGCGGCACGCGACATCGTGATTGAGGTAGTGGGCGAGCTGATTTCCAAACCCTACATTGAGATCACGCTCAACTTGCTGGCGCGCTTTGGCGTGCAGGTTCGGCGTCCCGATGGAGCAGACCGCTGGCAGCGTTTCACAATACCTGCGGGCTGCAAACTGCAATCTCCCGGCACGCTCCACGTGGAGGCCGACGCATCATCTGCTAGTTATTTTATAGCTGTTGGCGCAATAGGGACTGGGGCTACAGGCCTGGATTTTGGGTTTCGCCAGAATGATTCTCAAAACATCAGGATTGCAGGAGTTGGAGCCTCGTCCATCCAGGGCGACATCCGTTTTGCAGATGCAGCGCAACTGATGGGCGCGCACATCACCAGCGGCCCCAACTGGCTTGAGATTCGCAAAGGCAGCTGGCCGCTAAAAGCCATCGACCTGGACTGCAACCACATACCCGATGCCGCCATGACGCTGGCCGTGATGGCCCTCTACGCCGATGGCACCACCACCCTACGCAATATAGCCAGCTGGCGCGTGAAGGAAACCGACCGCATTGCGGCCATGGCCATTGAGCTGCGCAAGTTTGGCGCGACCGTTGAGGAAGGCGCAGACTATATTCGCGTGACGCCGCCCGCATCGGTTGCCCTGTGGCGTGCAGCCAGCATTCACACCTACGACGACCACCGCGTCGCCATGTGCTTTTCCTTGGCGGCCTTCAATCCCGCCCGCCTGCAAGTTCGCATTGAAGACCCAAAATGCGTTGCCAAAACCTTTCCCGATTATTTCGAGGCATTGTTTTCTGTGGCGCAAACGCCTGTTTCTGCCATTCCCGTGATCTGCATTGACGGCCCCACCGCCTCGGGCAAAGGCACGCTGGCTGCATTGCTGGCGCAAAAGCTGGGCTACCACTTTCTGGACTCCGGCTCGCTGTACCGCATCACGGCCCTGGCCGCAATTCGGGCCGGTTTGGCGCTGGACGTGGCCGGCGGGCCTACCATTGCAGAGCTGGTAAACACCTTGCGCATACGCTTCGCCGATGGCCGCGTGATGCTCAACGATGACGATGTCAGCGACATCATCCGCACCGAAGAAGCCGGCATGAACGCGTCCAAGGTGTCCGCCCTGCCCCCGGTGCGAGATGCGCTTATGGCTTTGCAACACAGTTTTCGCCAGCTCCCCGGCCTGGTGGCCGACGGGCGCGACATGGGCACGGTGATCTTCCCGCAGGCACAGCTCAAGGTTTTCTTGACGGCAAGTGCCGAGCGCCGGGCCGAGCGGCGCTATAAACAGTTGATTTCAAAGGGAATTTCGGCTACACTCCCATTTCTTCGCGCTGATCTGGAAGCACGTGATGCGAGGGACTCGTCCCGAACCGTTGCGCCGCTCAAACCAGCAGAAGATGCGAAGTTGCTGGACAACTCGGATTTGACGGTTGAAGAATCGGTCGAACTCGTGTTGAGCTGGTGGCAAGGCAAACAGCCGTTCGGAACCGTCTAATCCTCTGACATTTTGATCGGCTGGCAGGTCCTCATTCCCAGCAATGCGCTGCAAGAACCGATTGGTTCAGGCGCCCGGCAATGAGGTTTAACAACTTAACCCCGTAGCATTTACCGCTACAAAAAAAATGTCCGAATCTTTCGCAGACCTGTTTGAAGAATCACAAAAACGTTCAGAAACCCGCATTGGCGAAGTCGTCACCGCTGAAGTTGTGCGCATCGAGCACAGCTTTGTCGTGGTCAATGCCGGCCTCAAGTCTGAAGCGTATGTTCCCTTGTCCGAGTTCAAGAGCGACAAAGGCGAACTCGAAGTCCAAGTCGGTGAATTCGTGTCTGTGGCCATCGTCGCCAT
>JAYVNK010000585.1:0-8708 GCA_043758475.1 Comamonadaceae bacterium
GTTGATCAGGTTGGGGTAGGTGCGTTCGTTGAACACCAGAAAACCTGTGTCCACACCATGTGTCCCCATGCCATGGGGCGTGGGCAAGGTGACGTCCACGGTGTGGGTGTGGCCGCCAAAATGCCCGCCGGCTTCAAACAAAGTGATGTTGGCCCGCATGCGCAGTGCGTGGGCCACCGCCAGACCGGCAATGCCGGACCCGATGATTGCAATTTTGGGTGATGCGTGCATGGCAGTGCTGGTTGTGATGGCAGACAAATGATGAGGAATTAAACTAATAGGTAATATTATGACTGAATAGTCTTTGTTTGCAATAGGGGGTAATTTAAACCTTGCCAGCAGGCTGAAAGCAGGCGAAAGCCGCACTGCATAGGCAGTTGTCACAATCGGGTTCTAAAATGAACCCAGTTTTATAGGGTCATCATGCTGTATCCAGAACTTTTCAAACAGCTCGAATCTGTCCGCTGGGACATGGGTAAAGACATTCCATGGGCGACTTTTGATGCTGCGCGGCTGTCCGATGAGCAGGCCAAAACCATCAAGATGAACGCCATCACCGAGTGGGCGGCCCTGCCCGCCACTGAGATGTTTTTGCGTGACAACCGCGATGACAGCGATTTTTCAGCCTTCATGTCGGTCTGGTTTTTTGAGGAGCAGAAGCATTCTTTGGTGCTGATGGAGTATTTGAGGCGCTTCCGGCCTGACCTGGCACCCACTGAAGCCGAGCTGCACGACGTGCGTTTTGAGTTCGACCCCGCACCTGCGCTGGAGACCCTGATGCTGCATTTTTGTGGCGAAATCCGCCTCAACCACTGGTACCGCCGCGCCAGTGAATGGCACACCGAGCCCGTCATCAAGAACATCTATACCCGCCTGAGCCAGGACGAAGCCCGCCACGGCGGGGCTTACCTCAAATACATGAAGCGTGCCATTGGCAACTTTGGCGTGGAGGCCAAGTCGGCATTTGCCAAAGTGGGTGTTTTGATGGCCAGTGCGCGGCGCACGGCGCAGGCCCTGCACCCCACCAATCTGCACGTGAACAAGGCGCTTTTCCCCCGCGACACCATTCAGAGCCGCATGCCCAACCCCGAGTGGCTGGAGCACTGGCTGGACAAGCAGATCAACTTTGACACCGTGTGGGAGACCAAAGTGGTTGACCGCATCCTGCACAACATGAGCCTGCTGCTCAACCGCAGCTTCAGCACCGTGCAAGACCTCAACAAATACCGCAAGGAACTCAGCCGCGAACTGGCAGCTTCATTGCTGCCCGCACCAGCGCCCGCAGCTCCTGTGTAGCGCCTGCGATGCACCGGCGATCATGACGCCTTTGCAGGCGCTATGAAGTTGCCGACGTAAAGCCAAGCAACCTGTCAAGCGTCATCTTGACCTTGACATCGCGGTGCGCCACGCTGGCCACAATCCTGAATTCCCGCGCAATCGTGTCGCGCACGACATGGTCACCGGTCGGGGTGCCCTTGCCATTGATCAAAACGGCCACAAGCGGCGTGGTGTTGGTGCCACCGCGGCGGATGACCACTGCAATTTCCTGCGACGCCAGCCGCACAAACGAGCCCGGCTGGTAGATGCCGACGGCTTTGACCAGCGCCGCACCGGCCTCGTCAATCTGCCGGTGCTCATCAAAATAGACGGCCTGCATGGCGGCCGCAGGCGAGGTGGGCACCCGGCCGGCGCGGGGCGACAGGCGGGCCGCAAACATGTCGGCCCGCTGGATGAGGCGGGCCATGCGCTGTGCCTGGTTCAGGTTGCCCCAGTCGCCTGGCTCGCGGGCATGGTGGTCACGCACTGCGGCCAGCCAGTCGGCATCTGTCACACCGAGTTGCTCCAGCTGCACAACTGAGCTTGCCACGTGCCCGCCGATCTGGTCGCGCTGCGCCTGCGTTGGCAGGTCAAACTGGGAGGCCAGCGCATCCTGCAGCGCCGTCATGCTGATGTTCATGGTCAGCGCTGCCTTGCACACCGTGGCCTCCAGAGTCGGCGTCCAGTTCAACACCTCGCGCGCCGCCAGGCCGCACATCACGCTGACCAGCATGGCGTGCGTGGCGCTGTACATGCGCAGCTCCGACGCGGAGAGATGGATCAGCGCAAACAGCGTGCCATCGGGGTTGAGGTTTGAATGCCGGTGCAGCTGCGCCTGCACCCGGTCCAGCCTCAGCGAAAACTGGCTGGCACTGGTTTCCAGCAGCAACGCATTGGCCTGCACCTGAAGGTTCACCCAGTCGGGTGCACCGGTGCCGCTGCCGCCAAAAACCACGGGTGCAGCCAGTGGCCGGCTTTTGCCGATACCGGGTTCCAAAGGGAAGACGTCGCCCGCCGGAGCCGCTCGCGTTTGGAGGGTGCCGCGGGGTGCGGATTCAGACTCGTCAACGTCCAAGTACAGGCCTGCTCCAGGGCCCGCCAGCGCCCTGAGGTACTCACGGGAAAAAACGACAAACCCTTTTTCAGCAAGCAGCGTTCCGTCCCGCGCCCTGAGGGTAAAAGGAAGCGGATGACCCACGCGGATGGTGTCAAAGTCAAGCGGTACAAGGTTCATGATGTATCGAAATTATGCCTCGTCACGCCACAGGCTCTAGACCATGCAAGTAGCCAGGGTATGGCCTGCTAGCATCGACGCCATGACCGCTCCAAACCCCGAACCAACCCCGGCATCCGGCCTTGTGGGCAAGCTGTGCAGCCGCGCAGACGTAGTGCGCCAGATTGGCCGTCTGGCGCGCCCGCTGGTGTTCACCAACGGCGTTTTTGACGTGCTGCACCGTGGGCATGTGATTTACCTTGAAAAAGCCCGCGTTCTGGGTGGCAGTCTGCTGGTGGCGCTGAATACCGATGCGTCGGCCCGGCGCCTGGGCAAGGGGCCGGACCGGCCGCTGAACAACGAAATAGACCGGGCCGTCGTTGTCGCGGCGCTGGCGTCGGTGAGCCTGGTCACCTGGTTTGACGAAGACACGCCACTGCAACTGATCACCGATATCAAGCCGGATTGGCTGGTGAAAGGGGGCGACTATGACATGCAAAAACTGGCAGAAACTCAAGTGGTGCAAGCGTATGGCGGGCGGGCGTTGGCCATACCGTTCGTTGACGGGTATTCGACCACGGCGTTGGTGGACCGGATTCGCTTGGCACCGTAGCCTGCCCAAAGCCTGCGTATAGCCAGCCTGTCGCCAGCAAACTCAAGCCCGCCCTTTCGAAATTTGAAGCCAATCTGCCATGACTGACCCCACCATCACCTGCCCCCATTGCAAAACAGAAATCAATCTGACAGAGTCGCTGGCCGCACCACTGCTGGCATCGACCCGCCTGGCGTTTGAGAAGCAGATGGCCCAAAAAGACAGCGACATGGCCGCGCGGGATGTGGCCCTGCGCGTACAAGAGAAAGCGCTGTCAGATGCGAAACGCGATCTGGATGCCCAAGTGGCAGACACGGTGGCCGGCACGCTGAAGACTGAACGCCTCCGCGTGGTCGCCGAAGAGTCCAAAAAAGCCAGACTCGCAGCCGCCAACGAGCTCGATGGCAAGGCGCGTGAACTGGCCGAGCTGCAAGACGTTCTCAAAGTGCAGGACGCCAAACTGGCCAACGCCCAAAAGGCCCAGGCCGACCTGATCAAAAAACAGCGTGAGCTGGACGACGACAAACGCGAACTGGAGTTGACGATTGAGACGCGCGTGCAGAGCGGTTTGACCGAAGTGCGCACCCTTGCCCGGCGCGAAGCCGAAGACGGCATGAAACTCAAGGTGGCCGAAAAAGACCAGACGATTTCTTCCATGCAGCAAAAAATCGAAGAGCTCAAGCAAAAAGCTGAGCAAGGCTCGCAGCAATTGCAGGGCGAGGTGCAGGAGCTGGAGCTGGAAAATTTGTTGGGCAGCAAATTCCCGTTCGACGTGATCGAGCCGGTGCCCAAAGGCGAGTTTGGCGGCGACGCGCTGCAGCGCGTGAACACGGGCAGCGGGTCGCCGTGCGGGACCATCCTGTGGGAATTCAAACGCACCAAAAACTGGAGCGATGGCTGGCTGGCCAAGCTGCGCGAAGACCAGCGCAGCGCCAAGGCCGAGGTGTGCGTGCTGGTCAGCCAGGTCCTGCCCAAAGGCGTGGAAGCGTTCGATTTGATGGAGGGCGTATGGGTGGCCTCACCGCGCGTCATCATCCCCGTGGCCATGATGCTGCGCCAGGGCTTGTTGCAACTCAGCCAGACGCGCGCCCTGTCAGAAGGCCAGCACACCAAAACCGAGATGGTCTACCAGTACCTCACCGGCCCGCGTTTCAAGCAGCGGGTTGAAGCCATCGTCGAGGCCTTCTCCAGCATGCAGGACGACCTGGACAAAGAGCGCAAAGTCATCATGAAGCAATGGGCCAAACGCCAGGAACAGATCGAGCGCGTGATGGGTGCCACGGTCGGAATGTATGGCGACTTGCAGGGCATTGCGGGCAAGTCGCTGCAGGAAATTGAGGGGCTGGAGCTGGCGGCACTGGATGGGCCGCGTGGAAAGCAGCAGGAAATTTGAACGGGTGGTGGGATTGGGTAACCTTCGCTGATGCCGATTGGCTGCTACTTCAACCAAGGCTCAAAGGCCTTGGCCAGACGTTGCAGCACCGCCGGGTCGGGCAGCGGCAGGCGGATGCTGGCTTTGCCAGTGACGGGGTCGCGCTCTATCGCGATGGGCGCTGTAGCGACACCTCCCGCGCTTCGCGCTGCAGCGAAGCTTTGCAACAGTGTGGCCCCTGCCTCAAGGATTGCGGCCCAAGGATCAGCAGCGGCAGCGGCAGACCCGTCGGTTGCAATGTCGGCGGCATCGGCTTGGCTGGCTGCGTCAGCAATGCCTTCAGCGCCACCTGCCATGATGCCTTGCGTAGAAGCCCCAATCTCGGCAGGACCTGACTGTCCCACGTCGGCCTCTGCTTGCGCTTTGACCGCAGCGGGATACCCTTCATCGGATGGCTGTGCCGACGCAGGTTCGTCAATGCCAGCGGAGCCCGCAGCAGTGGCTGTACCGGGCTCCGCGTCTGAGTCGGCAGCCCCCATCGCCCCCGCCACCTGCTCCACACTTTTCATGAACTGGGACAGGCGCGTGCCCTGCATGAACACCTCGTTTGCACCTCCATCCAGCACACCCGCGAACAGCGATTTCTTGAAGGCCAATATTGACAGAATGCCTTCCTCAATGCTGCCCTGCCCAACAAAGTTGACCACCTGCACACCGCGCGACTGGCCCATGCGGTGCACGCGGCCAATGCGCTGCTCCAGCACAGCCGGGTTCCACGGCATGTCCATGTTGACCACGACCGCTGCGGCATGCTGCAGGTTCAGGCCAACGCCTCCCGCATCGGTGGATAGAAACAGGCGGCAATGGGGATCGCTGTGGAACTGATCGACCAGCGCACCGCGCCTGTCGCCAGGCACGGTGCCGTTGAAGAGCACGTGGCCCCATCGGCGCTTGCCGCCGCCAGGAACATGGCCATTCAAGCGCCGAACGATCAACTCATGCGTGCCCAGCCACTGGCTGAACACAACGGCTTTGGCTGATGGGTCTTCCAGCAGTTCGTCCAGCACGGCCATCAGCTCATCGACCTTGTTGCCATAGTCGGTTTCATGGTCCAGCAGAAACGTGCTGTTGCAGGCCATGCGCATGTTCTGCAAGGCGCATTGCAGGCGGCGCTGGTCTGCGTCTGACAGGTAGCCAGTTTTGCGCCAGCGTTGCACAATCCGCGAGACGATGACTCCGTTCTCGTCGTGGTGCACACGCTGCTGGGGCGTCAGCGGCACAAAGATGCGGTTGTCCACCCGCGCAGGCAACTGCGTCAGCACCTCGGCCTTGCGCCGGCGCAGCATCACCGGTGCCAGCGTCTGGCTGATGCGGTCCAGCGCGCGGTAGCCAATGACCCTGCCCACGTCATCGCGGGTCTGATGCTCGTCCAGCAACCGCCAGGTGGGCCCCAGGCGATGCTGATCGACAAACTGCACGATGGAGATCAGCTCTTCCAGCCGGTTCTCCAGCGGCGTGCCCGTCAGCACAATGGCATAAGGGCTGGCGATGCGCTTGAGGGCGCGCGCGGCAATGGTGTTCCAGTTCTTGATGCGCTGCGCTTCGTCGGCAATCACCAGATCGGGAGCCCAGGCGTCGATCAAGTCGGCATCGCGCGCCAGCGTCTCGTAGTGGATGATTTTGCAAAACACATCCTCACGGAATTGCACCTGCCGCTTGGCGCGCAGGCCATTCACCACCTGCACTTTGCGGTCAGTGAAGCGCGTAAACTCGTTCTTCCATTGATGCTTGAGCGAGGTTGGGCACACCACCAGCACGCGGCGGACACCGAAGTGCCGCGCAAACAGTTCGGCTGCTGCGATGGCCTGGAGGGTCTTGCCCAGGCCCATCTCGTCGCCGATCAGGCAGCGGCCCGCGCGCGCGGCAAACAGCGCGCCCTCGGCCTGGTAGGGATAGAGTTTGACTTTCACCAACTGCATCAGCGCTTTGTCATTGATGCCCTTGGGGTAGGCTTCCATCAACGCAGCCTGGCGGCGCTCGCCGTCGCGGATTTGCGCCACAAACTGCCAGACATCGTCGTAGCATCGCAGCTCGTGGCCGCAGTTTCGCGCGGTCTCGATCAGCTGCTCCAGGCTGCCCTGGCGGTCAGAGCGCATGGCCCAGCGGGCGTCTGGGTCGAATAGCAATTTGGCTTGCGCCAGCACGGCATTGGGGCAGCTCGCACCCGCAGAAAAACGCACGCGCCGCTCACCGGCATAGTCAAGCCAGATGTCGCTGTACCCGGCCTTAAAACCCTGCGCCAGCGCCGCCTTGCCGCCGCGCCTGGCTTGCAGCTTGGCCAGCGTGAACTCAATGTGCTTGCAGGTGCCCAGGTCGTTGGTGGCGTAGTCGGGGCAGGTACAGAAATTTTGCCCTAACGCTGGCCCGCGAATGGCCACGCGGTAGCGCGTGCCACTGGCCGGATTGCTCACGGCGAAGTCAGAAAACACCGGCTCGTGCCCCAGGTTTTTCAGGCCAAAACTCTGTTCCCGGCCAAACTGGCGGCGCAGCGCGGCCTGCCAGCTGGCGACCGCAAACTCTGGCGGACGGCGCGTGCGCGACAGGCGGGGCTCGACCGGCTTGGCGGTGTTGGCACTTTTTCGTGCGGGTTTGCGGCGGGCGGATTGGGTGGCGGTGGGCATCATTGATTCAGGCGATCAAGCCGGGCAGGTTGAAATTTGATTTTGCCTTGGGAAGCGGCAAACGTCCCGGGAATTTGGCGCAGAAGGTGCTAATTCTGCCGCCTGCTATACGAAAAATCGACGTTTCAGTGATACAAATAGACTATAACCCCAGTGTAGTGTGCATAGTGTGCTACTGAATACATAGCATTTTCTCATGCGTTGATATCGCACTTGGACTGACCCCATTGGCCAGGCCGAGGTGGACTTGTCCCGGAGCCTGCTTGCCGTACGCACGCGAAGCGCCAAGAAATCACGTGCACAGGGTAGACCGTTTCATTGAGTTGGCATCAGCGTTCAGAAAAGCAATCAACGCATCGGCTTAAAAGGCGCAGACTCACAAACAACTTCATTCACTGCGTTGGCCTCGCCAGCCTGTGCAATGACTCCTACATCGCAGGAAAATGCCGGGGAAAAATATGCGGAAGTCTCCGCAATGCAAACAGCAGGCAATTTGAGTTGGGGTGTGGAGCCAGCTGGCAGCCTCGTTGAGTTGCACCCGTAGCGCGCCTGCACTTTGCCAACCGTCAGCCAATGCGCGACACTTCACGCCTTATGCCAAATTCTTCAGGACGCATGCCATGACCACCTCCACCCCCACCCCCACCATTGACCACTACATCAACGGCCGCATTGCCGCCGGCAGCTCCAGCCGCTTTCAGGACGTCTTCAACCCCGCCACCGGTGCCGTCACCGGCCGCGTGGCGCTGGCCAGCACGGCCGAGGTGAATGCCGCTGTGGCATCGGCCCAGGCGGCCTTCCCCGCGTGGGCCGACACACCGCCCATCCGCCGCGCGCGCGTGATGTTCAAGTTTCTGGAACTGATCAACGCGCACAAAGACGAGTTGGCGCATTGCATCACCGCCGAGCATGGCAAGGTGTTTACCGACGCGCAGGGCGAGGTCTCGCGCGGCATTGACATCATCGAATTTGCCTGCGGCATGCCGCAGTTGCTCAAGGGCGACTTCACTGACCAGGTGAGCACCGGCATTGACAACTGGACGCTGCGCCAGCCGCTGGGCGTGGTGGCCGGCATCACGCCGTTCAACTTCCCCGTGATGGTGCCGATGTGGATGTTCCCCGTGGCCATTGCTGCGGGCAACACCTTCGTTCTGAAGCCCAGCCCAATTGACCCGAGCGCTTCTCTTTTAATGGCACGCCTGTTCAAGGAAGCGGGCCTGCCTGATGGCGTGTTCAACGTGGTGCAGGGCGACAAGGAAGCGGTGGACGCGCTGCTGGCCAACCCCGATGTGAAGGCTGTGAGCTTTGTCGGCTCGACCCCGATTGCCAACTACATCTACGAGACCGGCGCGCGCAACGGCAAGCGCGTGCAAGCATTGGGCGGGGCCAAGAACCACATGGTGGTGATGCCCGATGCCGACATTGACCAGACGGTGGACGCGCTGATCGGCTCGGGCTACGGCTCGGCCGGGGAGCGCTGCATGGCCATCAGCGTGGCGGTGCTGGTGGGCGACGTGGCCGACAAAATTGTGC
>JAYVNK010000586.1:0-2778 GCA_043758475.1 Comamonadaceae bacterium
CGCCCCGAGAAGCTGCTTAAGCTGGCTACCACGCTCATGCTGGGCTTCGACCAGCTGGTCATGCCTGATGCCAACCAGCCCATCATTGCCTTTCGAAAAAAAGCGGGCTCAAAAACCACGGATGAGCACATCGTCAAAGCCATGGCCATGGCAGCACTGCTTAGGCCACTGGTTGATTACCTACCGGATAGGCGAGCGCTGCATGTGTCGCTTCCTTCTGCCTCCACCGACTACGTTCCACTACAAAGCGCGGTGGCGCAAGTGCGGGAAAAGCTGGGCATTGGCAAACAGGCGGTGTTGGGTTACGAACTTCTGATCAAAGAGTTCAAGGACAACGACGCGCTGCTTGTGCCTGCGTTGTGGGGCGAAAAGAAGAATCACAAAAACGCACTGCATATCTTGTTGCCAGACAAAAGCGTGACATTTGTGTACCTGAACCTTGATACGCATCTGGAAGACTTCAAGTTCTGGATGGCACACGAACTGGCGCACGTCTATACGCCTGAGCTGGCCGGAACCAACGAGGGTGAGGATTTTGCTGATGCCTTTGCGGGCGCGCTGCTGTTTCCCGAAGATTGCGCGGAGGTGGCGTACGCGCAGGCAACAAAAGCGCATGGCGTACAGGCCATTCTGAAAACCTTGCTCGCGCATGCGCACGCGCATTCGATCTCGCTTTACACCGTGTTCCGGCAAGTGCAAAACCTGGCACAGGCCAAGGGGCTAACTGCGTTGCAACTGTCCGATACTCAAATCCACGCCGCACGCACCAATCAACACAATGGTTTGGTGAGCGAGGCGCTTTTCAAGCCTATGCCACCCCATGCCGAAGGATTGATTGCGGTCACGGCGAACTTGTTTTCTTCAGGTTTTTTCGTCGCACTGAGGGCGTTGCTGGTTGATCGGGGAACAGGCCCAGGCTATTTGCAGCAGATTCTGGATATTGGACTGCAAGACGCTACAGCGTTGCACCGTGCTCTTGTCGGTGAGCCTGCACATTGACCCTCGTTCTGCTCGATACGAATGCCTATCTCAGGCTTGCCAAGCGCGTGCAACCGCTGCTGGGCAAGAAGTTCGGGCAAAAAGACTACGTATTGACCGTGCTTCGGGATGTTGAGGATGAAGTGCAACGCAGCCCTCGGCTGCAACACAACTACCCCTGGTTTGATGCAGCCAATCTGGCAAACGAGCGGCTTACCAATGCCCAAAGGCTAAGCGCCCAAGATAAAGACACTTTGGCCGTGGCTACGAGCGTGCTGCGGGGACTGGTTCAGATGGATACCGGCAAGTTCATGACCAAGGGACGCTCACCGCCGTCACACACCGATTGCCGTGTGTTGGCGTTCGGTCAGATTCGGCCGGCTATCGTGGTCACCGACGACCTTGGAATGCACGAATTGGCCAGCATGGTCGGAATTGATATTTGGCACGGGCCTGAACTGATGAAAAAGATGCTGACAGCCAAGCTAATAGGCAATGAACGGGTTCGTGAAATTTACGCCGCACTGGAAGTCAACAACGACCTGACCGCGACATGGATTGAAGCTACGCACAACGCGTTTGTGAAAATATTTGGTAAAGCCACGGACTGATTGCCTGCTCAATCGGAGCTTAAATGCGCTGCAAGTCGGTATCCCCGGTTTGAGGAATGTAAAAACCCGGCCTTGATGCCGATTTAACAGGCAAACAGGCCGCTAGCCCATGTAAATTGTTCGCGAGCAGCTACTAAATTAATAGCAGCATGCAGAAGCAATCGAACGCCGCTTCACCCCGCCCCATGACATTTTTTGTATTTCCTGCCGCTGCCGCAGGGGCACAAATCATTTCGCCCTGGCGCCGCTTCCTTGCGCACGGTTTCGACCTTCGGCCCCAGCGTCTGCCACAGTTCGCGCAGGTCGTACACCGCCCAGATTGCTTCGCCAAACGCGTTGAGCCGCGCAATGCTGGTGCTGGGCGCGCCTTTTTCGTCGAATGGTGACACCTCAGGCGTGTCAACATCGTCTTCGGTCATGGCGACGATGGCCTGCAGCGCGTCGTCGAGCCATTTGGCGGCGTCCTTGTCTTTTGGGGCGGCCCATTCTTCGGGCCAGCACTCGACGGCGAACATAAAGCCCAGCGCCCACACCTGCGCGAACGCGGGCAGGTCTTCACCCTTGAAATTGGCCTGCTCTTCCGGCGGCATCGCGGCCACGGCGCCGCGAACATCCATCACCTCGGGGTGGTAGCAGCGATCGTCTTCGAGCGAGTCAACTTCAGAATCGAGCGCAGTGGCGACTTCGATCCAGCGCTGGTTCCAGAGCGTCATGAAGCGTTGCTGCTGGGCTTCGCCTGCAAACGAGCCTGCTTCGGGATCGGCCTCATTGACCTCGAAAGGCAGCGCCAGCAGGGCCGAGAGGTAATCGTCGGGTTCAATCACGCGCCGCATACATATCACGGCCGCCATAAAGCCTTCGCAAAACTCCCACTGCGGGGTTTCGTCGTAACGGATTCGCAGGTCGTCAAGGATGGCGTCAAGTTCGTCGAAGGCTTCGGCTTCCAGAAATCCGGAAGGGACGGCAGGTGCGTCAGGGGGCAGGGGTGTGGAGGAAGTCATGGTAAGTAGCAGGCTGCGCGCCATCGGGCGCTCTTATGATCCACCAGTGTATCTGCCGCCCCTGCGGCTACCGGCTATTCCTGCCTCTGTCTGTTTGAAAGCGCTCCCATGCCCCAGCGACTCGACGCCCTTCTTGACGACCTGCGCAAGCTTCTTGATTTCCCTGACGTGCCCGTGCGCTACAGCTT
>JAYVNK010000587.1:0-2777 GCA_043758475.1 Comamonadaceae bacterium
CGCGAAATTCTCAAGGTGACGGAGAAGCCCGGCATCATCAGCATTGCCGGCGGCCTGCCGTCACCCAAGACCTTTCCCATCGCAGAATTCGCCAAGGCGTGTGAAAAGGTGCTGCGCGGCAATGGCGAGGCCTTTGGCCAGGCCGCGCTGCAATACGCCGCCAGTGAAGGTTATGGCCCGCTGCGTGACCTGGTGGTCGCTGGCCTGCCATGGAAGGTGGACCCGTCACAAGTGCTGATCACCACCGGCTCGCAGCAAGGGCTGGATTTGATCGCCAAGGTGCTGATTGACGAGGACAGCCGCATTCTGGTGGAAACGCCCACTTACCTCGGCGCGCTTCAAGCCTTCACACCCATGGAGCCCGAGGTGGTGAGCGTGGCCAGTGACGATGACGGCATAGATGTCGCTGATTTGCTGGGCAAAGTTGGTACAGGGGGTGCCCGTGCCCGCTTCCTCTACGTGCTGCCCAACTTCCAGAATCCCACCGGCCGAACCATGAGCGAGGCACGCCGCGCCGCCCTGTCAAAGGCCGCCGCAGAAGCGGGCCTGCCCATCGTTGAAGACAACCCGTATGGCGACCTGTGGTTTGACACGCCCCCGCCCCTGCCATTGACCGCGCGCAACCCCGAGGGCTGCGTCTACCTGGGATCTTTCTCCAAAGTGCTGGCACCGGGCCTGCGCCTGGGCTTCATGGTGGCGCCCGCTGCGCTGATGCCAAAGCTCTTGCAGGCCAAGCAGGCCGCTGACCTGCACAGCCCCGGCTTCAACCAGCGCATGATTGCCGAGGTGATGAAGGGCGGCTTTCTGGACCGCCACGTGCCGACCATCCGCGCGCTGTACAAAACCCAGCGTGATGCCATGCTGGCGGCTTTGACGCGTGAGTTCAGTACCGCCGGGCCGCCCCAAGGCACCGAAAGCCCCCTCGGGGGGCAGCGAGGACACGAAGTGCCGAGCGTGGGGGCTCAACCCACTGGTCTGGACATGACGTGGAACACACCGGCCGGCGGCATGTTTCTTTGGGCCAGGCTGCCCGCTGGCATGAGCGCGGTGGAACTGCTGCCCAAGGCGGTGGACAAGGGTGTGGCCTTTGTGCCCGGTGCCGCGTTCTACGCAGACAATGCCGACCCGCGCACCCTGCGCCTGTCGTTTGTGACGGCGAGTGTGGAGCAAATCAACACGGGCATCGCGGCGCTTGCCGCTGCGATTCGTGAGACTTCGGCGCTTGCCGCTGCGATCCGTGAAGCCCCGGCGCTTGATGCGGCGATTCGTGAAAAGCACAGTGCCTGAATGCTGACCATCTGGGGCCGCATCAGCTCCATCAACGTGCGCAAGGTGGTGCTCGCCGCGCAGTTGCTGGGGCTGGATTTCAAACGCACTGACGCGGGCAGACAGTTTGGCGTCGTCAAAACACCCGCCTACCTGGCGATGAACCCGAACGCCCTGGTGCCGGTGATTGACGATGACGGGTTTGTGCTGTGGGAATCCAATGTGATCGTGCGCTACCTTTGCGCGAAATCCGCCCCCACGCGCCCTGGCGCAGTCGTGCCTGCCAGCCTGTACCCAGCCGACCTGCGCGAGCGCTTCAATGCCGAACGCTGGATGGACTGGCAGCAAACCACCGTCAACCCGGCTGGTCGCGAAGCTTTCGTCCAATGGATTCGCACCCCTGGCGCGCAGCCCGACGCAGCGCTGATTGCGCAGTCCGTGGCTGCGATGGAGCCGCTGCTGGCAATGCTGGATTCGCACCTGTCGCAGCACGCCTTCATCGGCGGCGAAGCGCTGTCGATGGCCGACATTCCGCTGGCGTGCGAGGTCCACCGTTGGTGGGGCCTGCCGCAGCCCCGCGCGCCGTGGCCGCACATTGAGCGCTGGTATCAGGGCCTGCTGGCGATGCCTGCCAGCCGTGGCGTGCTGGACCAGCCGCTGGCCTGACAGCCATTACCCCCTACAGAGAAACCCCATGAAAAACCGCCCCTTCAAGCAAGTCGATGTCTTCACCGCCACCGCTTACTTCGGCAACCCGCTGGCCGTGGTGCTGGATGGCACCGGCCTCACCACTGAAGAAATGGCGCATTTCGCCCACTGGACCAACCTGAGCGAAACCACATTTGTGCTGCCCCCCAACGAAGGAGCCAAATCCGCAGGTGCCGACTACCGCGTGCGCATCTTCACACCAGGTGGCGAGCTGCCCTTTGCCGGGCACCCGACGCTGGGCAGTTGTCATGCGTGGCTGCAGGCGGGCGGCCAGCCGCAGGCGCCAGATCAGATCATTCAGGAATGCCAGATCGGTCTGGTCCACATCCGCCGCGGCGGCGCGCGCCTGGCGTTTGCCGCGCCTGCGCTCAGACGCAGCGCGCCCAGCCCAACCCTGCTGGCGCAGGTGGCGGGCGCACTCGGCCTCAAGGCCAGCCAGATCATCGCTGCGCAACTGCTGGACAACGGCCCGGTCTGGCTGGGCTTGCTACTGGATTGCCCGCAAACCGTGCTGCAACTAACTCCAAACCATCTGGAACTCAAGCATCTGGGGAAAAAAGTGGGTGTAGCCAGCGCCCAGAATGCATCAACAGCTACTGGTTTAATAGCTCGGTCCAACCGGGAGGCAAAAGCCTTTGGCGCGCGGGCTGGCAGGTCACCACCTGAAGTGTCCGCCAGTGGGGATGGAACCAATAACGCCAGCAACACCGCAGATAACACCGAGGAAAGCGACACCCCAGCGCTTGAAGTGCGCGCCTTCGCCGCGCCCATCGGCGTGAATGAAGACCCGGTCACCGGCAGCC
>JAYVNK010000588.1:0-8677 GCA_043758475.1 Comamonadaceae bacterium
TGCCCCAGATAGACGCGCTTGACCTCTGCGTTGCCGCGAATCTCCTCCGGCTTGCCGTCTGCCAGCAATTCCCCATGGTGCAGCACCACCAGCCGCTGGCACAAGCCCATCACCATTTTCATCTTGTGCTCCACCAGGATCACGGTGCGCTCTTTGGCGAGCTGCAAAATCAAATCCATCATGACCGTGGTTTCCTGCGGCGACATGCCCGCTGTGGGCTCGTCCATCAGCAGCAGCTTGGGGTCACAGGCCAGCGCCATGGCGACTTCCAGCGAGCGCTGCTGGCCGTGCGCCAGATCGCCTGCCAGCTTGTGGCGGCTGTCTGCCAAGCCCACGCGCGCGAGCAAACTCTCGGCATCTGCGATCAACTCACCATAACTTTGCCGCGCGCGGAAAATCTGAAAACGGGAGGTTTGCATTTGCAGCGCGACGCGCACGTTTTCATGGGCGCTCAGCTGTTTGAACACGTTGGTGATCTGAAAACTCTTGGCAATGCCGATGCGGGCAAATTCATGGGCGGCCAGTGCAGTGATGTCACGGCCATTGAACAGAACGTGGCCCGCGCTGGGTTCAAGACCGCCACTGATCACGTTGAAGAACGTGCTTTTCCCCGCGCCATTGGGGCCGATGATGGCGGTGAGTTCGCCCGCGCGAAACGTCACGCTGATGTTGCTCAGCGCCTGAAATTTGCCAAAACTGCGCGACACCGCGCGGGCTTCAAGGATCGGCACGTCGGTCACAAAGACGCTCCACGCCGCCTCTGCCAATGCTCTAGCTGGTGCAGCAGCGTGCCCCAGATGCCCTTGGGGAAAAACAGCACAAACACCATGAAAATAATGCCCACTACGCCCATCCAGTACCGCGTGAGGTTTGTCACCACGTCTTCCAGATACAGGAATACCGCCGCGCCCACAAAAGGCCCGAAAAACGTGCCCATGCCGCCCAACAGGCACATCATCACGGCCTGGCCCGATTGCAAATAATGCAGTGAATCAATCGGCACGATGGACAGGTGCAGCGCCCGCAAGGCCCCAGCCAGGCCGCAGATGCCGGCCGACAGCACAAACACCAGCAGCTTGGCGCGCGCCACGTCGTAGCCACAGGCCACGGCGCGTTTTTCGTTCTCGCGGATCGATTCAATCACCGCGCCAAATGGCGAATTGAGCACGCGCGACACAAACCAAAGCGCCAAAGCCACAAAGACCAGAATCACGTAGTACTTGTTCAGTGGGTTCATGAAATCAATGCGGATGCCTGGCAGGTTGATGCTCTCGACACGCACGCCGCGCAGGCCATTCTCGCCACCAGTCCAGCCATCGGCCTTGTAAAAGGCGTAGTAAACGATCTGCGCCAATGCGAGTGTGACCATGGAGAAATAGATGCCGCGCGTGCGGATGGCCAGGTAGCCGATCACTAGCCCTGCAAGGCACGATGCCACGACACCAACCACAATGGCGGCCCACCACGGCCAATTCGCATGCACCACAGAGATGCCGGCCAGATAAGAGCCAACACCCAAAAACGCGGCATGCCCAAACGACAGCATGCCGGTGTAGCCGAACAGCAGGTTGAAGCCGACGGCGTACAGGCCGAAGATGAGAATGTTGACCGACAGCGCGTCATACGGCATGAGAAACGGGAACACCAACAGAAATGCGATGGCGGTGGCGACGCGGTGCTGGCGCGCTAAATTGACGACTGAGGTGACGCCAGAGAGAAGTGACGGTATCAATGCACTTTTCATGGCGCTAGATGCCAGGTGGTGCCACAGGGCCGGCAAGCGGGGGGTTTGATTGAACCCATGTCAGCCCATCAGTCCGGCTTTGCCGAAAAACCCCTGCGGGCGAATCAGCAGCACCACGGCCATCAGCACAAAGATGGACAGCTCGGCGTACTCAGGCGCTATGAGTGATGTCATGGCAAATACGATGCCCACGAGAAGGCCAGCCACCACCGCGCCCGGCAGTGAGCCCATGCCACCCACGACAGTCACCACAAACGACTCCGCCAGGATCGGGATACCCATCTCGGGATTGACGGCGCGCGTGGGTGCTGCCAGCAGGCCCGACAGGCCGGCTATCGCCGTACCAATACCGAACACCAGCAGCCAGACTTTGGAGATGTCAATGCCCAGCACCTTCACAATTTCAGCATCACGCGACCCCGCGCGGATGATGAGGCCGTAGCGCGTTTTCTCGATGAACAGCCACAAACCCAGCACAATCGCGGCAGTAGCAGCTATCAAAAACAACCGGTACAGCGGGAAGTGGCCAAAGCCCAGAAATACTGAGCCTTTGAGTTCTGCCGGTGTGGAAACCGGCATGCCCTCAATGCCGAAAATAAAGCGCATCAGGTCAATCAAAACATACGACAACCCGAAGGTGAGCAACAGCGGGTAGTCAATACCCCGGCCGTAAAGAGGCCGCACCAAAAACCGCTCGCAGACCAGTCCAATTGCGCCGGTGGCCAGCGGCACGAGCAGCAGACTGAACCAGAAGTTGCCGGTGATGCCCAGGCTGTACGCCCCGAAAAACGCGCCCACCATGAAAAATGCCCCATGCGCAAAATTCACCACGGTCAGCATGCCGAAAATCAGCGACAGGCCAATCGCCAGCAGCGCATAAACGGCACCCAGCGCAATGCCGGTCATCAGTTGCAGTGCAAACAGTTGGGGCGTGATGTCCAGCATGCGGTGGTCTTGACTGCCGATGGGCTTTGATCAGGTGCTGATCTTGTGGCCCAGCTCATCGCACGAGCGCAGGTTTTTCTCTTCTGCGTTCTCGATGGCCAGCACGTTGAACACGTCGTACTTGTCTTTCATGTTCTTTGATTTGGATTCCACAATCACCACTGACTGGACTGACTGGTGGTCACACTTGCGGTAAAACTGGTCGCCCTTGTACCAGTTGTAGCGCAGCTGGCGCAGCGCGATGCTGATCTTGACCGACTCGGTCGATTTGGCTTCGCGCACCGCCTGCAGCACACTGCGCACACCGGCATAGCCCAGCGCGCCGTAGTCAGATGGCACGCTGCCGCCATGCGCCTTGCGGAACTTGTCGTTGAATGCCTTGGCGGCTGGAATCTTGTCTTCCATGCCCCAGTAGTAGGACGTGCCGCCCAGGATGCCCTCAAATGCGTCCGCGCCGCCCGCCTGGCGCGAGGTGTACAGCAGCACGGGTGCAATTATTTTGGTGTTGGCTTTGAGGCCAAAGTCGGTTGCCTGCTTGGCAGAGTTCACCAAGTCACGGCCAAAATTGCACAGCACCAGAATGTCGGGCTTGAGCGCCTGGATGCGCGGCAAAAAGGCTGAGTAATCGGCAGCGCCCAGCGGGTGCCTGATGTCGGCCAACGTCTGCGCACCCAGAGGCTGGCCTGCACGCTGGAAGCCCCGCACCATCTCATGCCCGTAGGCGTAGTCAGCCGTCAGATACACGATTTTTTTGCCGAATTTGGGGAAGGCGTAGCGCGCCACGGCACCAGCCGTCAAATGCGGGTTCAGCGCTTCGTGGAAGGTGTACAGACTCCAGTCTTTGGCTTCATTGATGGCGTCCGACTGGCTGATCGAATTGAAGATGATCTTGCGGTCCCGGCACACGGCGTTGATGGACAGCTGGGTGGCGGCCGACAGCGAGCCGACCACAAAATCAACCTTGTCTTTTTCGATCAGCTCCAGCGTGCGGGTGGCCGCCTCTCCGGGGTTGAGCTTGTCGTCGCGCACCACCAGCTCGGCCTTTCGGCCATTGAAGCCGCCCGTCTGGTTGAACTCGGCAACCGCAATTTCTGCGGCACGCACCTGGTCTTGCGCTTCGGCTGAAAACGCGCCCGTAAGCGGCACGGGGAAACCGATCTTGATCGGGGTAGTCTGCGCCTGCGCGGTGCGTGACAGGGCCGGGGCGACGGCTGCCACGGCACCGGCCATGATGAGGGAGCGGCGGCGTGGGCTGGTGATTTCAGGCGATGCTTGAGGCGATGATTGTTGAGTGGTCATGGAAGTCTCCTGTGGATTGAAAAGGGGAAGTTCGTGCTTCTGACAGATCAACGGCGGTCTGCATCATCACGTCGTGCGCATTGCGCACCAAAGTGCTGGCCACGCTGCCGGGCAATGCCCTCTGGGCATTGGCTTGCATGTAAGCACCCAGCGCCCGCGCCCGCTCGACGACTGCCTGCCCCGGCGTCAGGCGCATCTGCTCATACGCCAGCAGACCCTGCGCGTTGGCACCATGCTGCGAAATGCAATCCGTGAGGGCCATCGCGTCCTCTGCGGCCTTGGTGACGCCCATGCCCACGTGCGGACGCGCCACAAAGGCAGCGTCGCCCATCAGTGCGATGCGCCCAAACGCGATGCGCTGGCTGGCGCAGTCATAAATCGGCTGTAAAAAAGGTTGTGCTGTCTTTTCCAGAATCTCGGCAAACTGGGGAGCCAACAGGGTGCGCGCGGCCTGCCGTGCTGCCGCAACCTGTTGCCAGGCCACTTTGTTGGGCGGCAGACCCAGTGGGTAGTGAATGCCATCGGCATCGGTCATCAGCGCCTGCAGTGCGCCGTTTTCCGGGGCCGGGCGATACCACACAAAGTTGTAGCGGCGCTGCCCCCGCGCCACGGCGTTGCCCGCGCCTGCGACCGGGTAGCCGATCAGCTGCTCGCCATTGGGCAAGCCAAATCCGAAAGTGTCAAACACCGTATTCAGCGTCAAGTTTGACAGCACGGCTTCATCGCAAACGCCGCGCCAGGCAACGTAACCCGCGTATTCAACTTGAGCCTCGGGTGCCAGAGCATGGCGCACCACTGAGCGGATGCCGTCGGAGGCCACTGCCAGACCGGCACCGAAAGTTCGACCATCCTCACACACCACGGTGACGCCCTGGTCGGTTTGGTTGACTTGCCGGACCGATGCTCCTTGCACGTAATCGCCGACTGGAAACTCTGCCAGCAACAGCGCGTACAAGCGGCTCCAGGAGGTCAACACCTGGGGCATGCAGGTCTGCTCCGCAATGCTGCCGTCGCGCGCCACCACCGCGCGCTTCTCGACGGCCACGCCCAGCGGCGCATCGGGCGCAATGCCGCAGCGTGCCAGTGCCGCCACCAGCGGCCGGTGCGTCACAATGCCCGCGCCGCGACCGTCCAGCGAAGTGACTGCCTTCTCCAGCACCTTGACATCATGCCCGGCGCGCCAAAGCATGTTGGCGGCCAGAAGGCCACCCAGAGAGCCACCAATGACGAGAATGCGCGCCATCAGGCGTGTGCAGCCGACGCTTTGGCGTCCAGCCGGGTCTTCTCGTCAGCCGGGTAATTGAGCTCAATCACCAAGCCGCAAGGGTCATCCAGAAAAAGCTGGTGCAACCCGATCGAAGGGACCGTGCGCTCGCGGCACGGCACACCCAGGCGATTCAGGTGGGCCAGCATCGCCTCAAGACCCGTGGCCATCAACGCCACATGGTCCAGCGCGCCCGTGCCGTGCAGCGAGGAAGCGTCCTTGTCACCCAGGTAATCCTTCAGCCCCTGCGGGTCATTTTTGTCGATGCCGATAACGTGCACCATGGCGTTGGCCAGGTGGGCGTGGTCCCCGTTATAGAGCCACAGCCCCGGAAACGGAAACGTTGGGCGCGGGCCTACGGTCAGGCCCAGCACGGACTCGTAGAAAATCCGGGTGGCGTCAAGGTCCGTCGTGCGGATTGAGAAGTGGTTCAGTGAATAGGCCATGGCGCAATGTCCTTGAGTGATGGTTGCAGGGCACCGCTGTCGTGGTGCATCGCTGAGTCCAGGGAGAAGAGGTAGCTGCGAACCCGGTCGTGGATGACCCGCAGGTCATAACTGCCGACATCGCCATCGTAGGCTGAATGGCCATACACCCAGCGCCGGATGCCCATGTAGAAAATGCCGCCGTGCAGGCCCATCAACAGTTCAAGCTCGCGCGGACTGGGTTTGCGCCGGTTGGGCACGCCCCGAAAGCGGCGTGTTTCCCTCACCAGACGGGGAAACAGCTTTTCGCCCAGCATGGTGAAGTAACGGTCAGTGATGTAGCGGTCGCTCATGCCGGAAAAGATGAAAATACGGACCCAGTCGCGCTCTAGCACGACTTTTGCGTAGTCTATGTAGAAACGCGTCAACTTGGTTTCTGCGTCGAGCGATTTGTCATCCAGCAGCCGTTCCCAGGAAGTCCGCCAGCGCCCTTCGAACATTTCCGCATACACACGCTCAGTCAACGCCTGTTTGGTCGGGAAATAGTGGTACAGCAAGGTGTGCGTGATGCCCAGCCCACCGGCCAGGTCGCGCAGTTGCCCGCCCAGCCCCTGCTCAGAGAAAAACCGCACGGCGCCATCCAGGATCATCCGCTCGCGCTGCGCCGGCAGGAGCCTGCGCCGCGGTTCGCCCGCACCCACCGCACCCGCCATGTTCGGGCTGGCAGGGTTTTTACGGATGGCTGGCAGTGACGGGCTGGTTAACATTTACTGTAATTTAACGCTTGGTCAATAAGCATTGAATTGGGGCAAACCCGGATCAGCCTGCCACTGACCAGCCTTTGGGCTCAACCCGCCAACTGCATGTAACCGACAGGTATCTGACAATGGAACTTCAAGGCAGCGTGACCATTTCCGCCTCACCCGAGCAAGTCTGGCGGGCGCTTAACGACCCACAGGTTTTGCGCAGGTGCATCCCTGGGTGCGAAGACGTACGCCAGATTTCCCCGCTGGAAATGCATGCGCGGGTCATGCTCAAGCTGGGCCCGGTGCGGGCCAATTTTGTTGGCAAGGTGCTGCTGACCGATGTGCGGCCCCTGCTGGGCTGCACGCTGAACTTTGAGGGCTCGGGGGGCAGCGCAGGGTTTGCAAAAGGCAGCTCGGTGATATCGCTTGCCACCGTGCCGGAAGGTACCCAGTTGGATTACACGGCACATGCCTCGGTGGCTGGCAAGCTCGGCCAGATTGGCGGGCGGCTGATGGACGCATCGGCCAGGCAGATGGCCGACCGGTTTTTTGCTGCTTTCCGGCAAGAGGTATCCGATGCTTCAAGCGCAGATGCAGCAGCGACCTCAGCGTCAGCGCCGGGCTTGATTCCCGCTTCGACTGCCACCGCAGCCCCGGCCATGGCTGCCGGTTCCTCGAATCGAGCGACGCGCTCAGGCGCGCCCTACAACGCGCAAAGCCCAGATCCAGAGCACTGGTTCGAACGTCAAAAGCCACTCCTGCTGTGGTTTGCGGCTGGCGTGTTTGCCACCACCTTGGGCGTGTGGATGGGCGCGCACTGGCTGCGCTGAAAACACCGTCAACACGTCGTCAACAACTCGTGAAAACTGCATTTTCAACCGGTACACCTCAATGAAAGCTCCTGCATTTGCATTTGCCCGGCCCAGGCGGCTGGACGAAGTGCTGGCCTTGCTTGAAAAACACGGGGATGAAGCGCGATTGCTGGCTGGCGGCCAGACGCTGCTGGCCACCCTCAACATGCGGCTGTCCGAGCCCGCGCTATTGATTGACATGCAGTCCGTAGCAGAGCTCAAAGGACTCAGCGTAGTGGTCAACTGCCTGCGCATTGGGGCCATGGTGACCCACAGCGCCATTGAAGCGTCGGCACTGGTCGCGCAAAACGCGCCTTTGCTGCGCATGGCTGCGCCGCACATCGCCCACCGCGCCATCCGCAATCTGGGCACCTTTGGCGGCTCCATTGCCTACGGCGACCCGGCAGCAGAATGGCCTGCGTGCCTGTTGGCACTGGACGGCGTGGTAATTGCGCGCAGCCAGCAAGGCGAACGGCGCATTGCTGCACAAGATTTCTTCACCGGCCTGTACACCACGGCGCTTGAGGCGAACGAGGTCATTGTGGCCTGCGAAGTGCCGGTTGCTGCTGCAGGCCATCGCTTTGCGTTTGATGAATTGGTGCGCCGCCATGGCGACTATGCGGTGGTGGGCCTGGCTGCATCCGCGCAAGCGCACGAAGGCGTGTTGACGGACGTGAGGCTGGCCTGGATTGGCGTGGGCAGCATGCCGCAGCGCTCACGCGCCACCGAGCAGTTGCTGGACGGGATGCGCGTTGACAGCGAGGCGGCGCAGAGCGTAAATGCGGGTGTAAGCCAAGGCTCGAACCACGGCGCAAATGACGCCCTTCTGGCGCGGGCGCTTGGGGCCCTGCGAGACGAGCTGCAACCCGAGGCCGACCTGACCCACAGCGTGGCCGCCAAGCAGCACCTGGCAGGCGTCATGCTCAAGCGCGCACTGCGGGTACTGTCCACACCCCGCGAGGCCACAGCCATCGCACGCATCGCCTGACTGCGCCCAACAAGACCACAAACATGACTGATCAATTGAATGGCCCTGCTGCGTCGGCAGACGATCTGGAGACCTCTGCCCAAACCGTCACCATCACCGTCAACGGCGCCTGCAGCCAGCACCACGTGCAGCCGCGCACCCATCTGGTCGATTTCCTGCGTGAAGGCCTCGGCCTCAAAGGCCCGCATCTGGGCTGTGAGCATGGCGTCTGCGGTGCCTGCACGGTACAACTCGATGGGCAAGTGGTGCGCGGCTGCCTGGTACTGGCCGTGCAAGCCGATGGCCACGCCGTCACCACCATCGAGGGCCTGAGCGAAAGCGGCGCAATCCGTGAACTGCAGCAAGCCTTCATCAAGCACAACGCGCTGCAATGCGGCTTTTGCACGTCGGGCATGTTGATGGCGGCGCACGAACT
>JAYVNK010000589.1:0-2768 GCA_043758475.1 Comamonadaceae bacterium
GACATGTTCGTCACGTCCGAAGGCGAGGTATCGGCCTACCAGTTTTACCCGGCCGTGATGTGGAGCCATGCGCGTTTCACCTACACCGAAGTAGCGGCGATTTTGGCCAACACCAAGGGGGCAGAAGCCGCCAAGCGCAAAGACCGCGTGCCCGATTTGCTCAACCTGCATGACGTTTACCGCGCCTTGCTGACCTCGCGCAACAAGCGCGGCGCGGTCGATTTTGAGACGGTCGAAACGCAAATCATCTGCGATGAGAACGGCCGCATCGAAAAAATCATTCCGCGCACCCGCAACGACGCGCACAAGCTGATTGAAGAAGCGATGCTGGCCGCAAACGTGTGCAGCGCCGACTTCATCCTGCAGAGCAAGCACCCCGGCCTGTACCGGGTGCACGAAGGCCCCACGCCCGAGAAACAGGAGATTCTGCGCGGCTACCTCAAAGCCACGGGCGTGGTCTTGAGCATCAGCGACGACCCGTCACCCGGTGAATTCCAGGCCATTGCCAACGCCACCAAAGACCGCCCCGACGCGCAGCAAATCCATTCAATGCTGCTGCGCTCCATGTCACAGGCGATTTACACGCCGGTCAACGCGGGGCATTTCGGCCTGGCGTTTGACGCCTACACCCACTTCACCAGCCCGATCCGCCGTTACCCCGACTTGCTGGTGCACCGCGTCATCAAGGCGATTCTGGCCAAGGAAAAGTACCAGTTGCCCGTGTTGCCCACGCCCGGCGAAGCGCATGCCAAGCTGTCACGCAGACTGGAAAAAGGCCTGGCCGCGCGGGTAACAGAGCCCGGCCAAAAGCCAAAAAAAGTCAGCCTCGATATCCAGGCCTGGCAAGCGGCCGGCCTGCATTGCAGCGCCAACGAGCGGCGTGCCGACGAGGCCAGCCGCGACGTGGAAGCCTGGCTCAAATGCAAATACATGCGCGAGCATCTGGGCGAAGAGTACGGCGGTGTGGTCACATCGGCCACCAGCTTTGGCATCTTCGTCACGCTGGACGCCATGTATGTTGAAGGCCTGGTGCACATCACCGAACTCGGTGGCGAGTATTTCCGCTTTGACGAGGCGCGCCAGGAGCTGCGCGGCGAGCGCACCGGCATCCGCTACGCCATCGGCACGCGCGTGCGGGTGCAAGTGAGCCGGGTGGATCTGGACGGCCGCCGGATCGATTTCCGGCTGGTGCGCGAGGGCGAAGAGCTGCTCAAAGCGGCTGCCCGGGACAAAGGTGGGCCGCTGCACGGGGACAGTCGCGGTTCTGCGGCGGACATGACCTCGGACAGTACGCCGTTCAAAGTATCAAAAAAAACGTCGGACAAACGTCCGTCGCGCAAAATCTCCGAGCCCTTGGCCCGCGCTCCCGGAAGTCCGGGCCAGCCGCTGAAGGCAGCACCCAAAGGCAAAAACAAGGACAAGGAGCGTGGCGGTAAATCACGTCGGCGTTCCTGACAAACCTGTGGTGAAATGCCGACTCCAGCGCGTCAGTGCAGCCCGGTGACCTGACGCATCAACGCAGCGTGGGTAACGTCACATCGCTGCTTCACATTTTTTTCAAGGGTAAAACAATATGATCTCCCATCCAAAAGTTGCAATCGTTACCGGCGCCGGCACCGGGGTTGGCAAGGCGGCTGCGATGGCGCTGCTGGCTGATGGCTACCGCGTCGTGCTCGCGGGCCGCCGTCCGGAGCCGCTGGCCGAGGTGATTGCGCAAAGCGGTGCCGCAGACCGCGCGCTGGCCGTGCCCACCGACGTGTCCGACCCCGATTCCGTGAAGGCCCTGTTTGACGCCGCAGTCGCCCAGTTTGGCCGGGTTGATGTGCTGTTCAACAACGCCGGCGTCAGCGCGCCCGGCATTGCGCTGGAAGACCTGACCCTGGCGGAGTGGAAAAACGTGGTGGACATCAACCTCACTGGCGTTTTCCTGTGCATCCAGCAGGCGTTTCGGGTGATGAAGGCGCAAACGCCGCGGGGTGGGCGCATCATCAACAATGGCTCGATCTCTGCCACCACGCCGCGCCCCAATTCAATGCCTTACACCTCGACCAAGCACGCCGTTCAGGGCTTGACCAAATCCGGGTCTCTGGATGGCCGCAAGTACGACATTGCGGTTGGCCAGATCGACATTGGCAATGCCGCCACCGAGATGGCGCAGCGCATGGCCACGGGCATCATGCAGGCCAATGGCGAGACTGCCATCGAGCCCCTGATGGATGTCAATATTGTCGGCCAGTCAGTGCTGTACATGGCCAACCTGCCGCTGTCTGCCAACGTGCTGTTTCACACCGTCATGGCCACCAACATGCCGTTTGTTGGGCGTGGCTAGGTTTTTTCCAATAAAAACATGCTCTAGCCCCTGTCCATTATGCATAGTCAGCTACTAAAAACGTAGTAACTGACAACCGGCGTGAAGCATCATTACCACGTCTACGTCATTGAGCTGTCAGACCAGGTGTGGAACGTGGCGCGGTTCCGCCGGGCCAATCCCTGCTACCAGTTGGGCAAGCCGTTTGTGTATGTCGGCATGACGGGCCTGGACCCTGATGTGCGCTTTGACAAGCACAAGGCGGGCATCCAGTCCAACGTGTTTGCGCGCAAGTTTGGGCTGCGCCTGATGCCCAGGCTCTACACCGCCTACAACCCGATGCCGTATGAGGGCGCGCGCGACATGGAAGTAGAGCTGGGCATTGCCCTGCGCGCCGTGGGGTACGGAGTATGGCAGGCCTGATTTGATTACAGGTTGGAAATCAATTCACCCACGGCCA
>JAYVNK010000590.1:0-2757 GCA_043758475.1 Comamonadaceae bacterium
CCACCAAACCAAACAATTACGTTCAGCCGACGCTGATGCCGTCAAATTTATCGCAATCGCTCATTCCGACTACCGGGTAACAGAGGAATTTAGGATGATTGCTGCCACCTCCCACCGCCTCGAGTTTGCCCCGCCAACAGCGCCAGGGTCACTGCGGGCATTGGGCCTGGCCATCATCGCGCACGCGTTGCTGCTGGCTGCGCTGACCTGGGGTGTGCGCTGGAAGAATGAGCCAGTTTTGTTGACTGCTGAGGCCGAGCTCTGGTCCGCCGTGCCGCAGCAAGCCGCGCCCAGGCTGGAAGAAGCGCCAGTAACGTCTGCGCCAGCGCCAACACCCAGCGCACGCCCTGCGGCACCGGAGCCCGCAAGACAGGCCGCGCCCGAGGTGCCTGACGCCAGAATCGTATTGGAGCGCGAAAAACGCCGTCTGGCGCAAGAGAAGCTGGCTGAAGAAAAGCTGCTGCAAACCCAAAAAACGACGCAACTTGAAAAAATCGCCGCAGAAAAAAAGCGGCAACAAGACAAGCGTGAGCTGGAAAAGAAGCTGGCTGAAGACAAAAAGCAAACCGAGCTTGCATTGAAGCGCAAGGAGGCAGTGGCGGCTCAGGAAGATGCGAAAAGGCTGGAGGCCCAGCGGCAGGAAAACATCAAGCGCATGGCGGGCCTGGCAGGCGCTTCCGGATCGCCCGACGCCACCGGCACCGCACTCAAATCTTCGGGCCCATCCTCAGGCTACGGTGGCCGCATACGCGCGCGCATCAAGCCCAATATCGTCTTCACGGAGGATATTTCCGGCAATCCGACAGCGGAAGTTGAAGTGCGCACTTCGCCAGATGGCACCATCACCAGCCGCAAGCTGCTCAAAGCCAGCGGCCTGCCAGCGTGGGACGAGGCCGTGCTGAAGGCCATCGACAAGACCGAGACCCTGCCACGCGACGTTGATGGCCGGGTGCCACCGTCGCTGGTCATCAGCTTTCGGCCGAAAGACTGAACCGGCGGGCTGGCGCGGCACCCGCAGGGCCCGCTGCGAACGCAAACGCCCTGGAAGCCTGTTTTTGCGATTTTAGGGGATAAAATCGGCCTATGGCCCTTGTCGGGTATGCATAGTTAGCTACTATTAATATAGCTAAATACCAGAATACCGAAGCCAATTTCATTCATAAACAATGGCAGATTTCCCCTCGTCCGCCTGCGCGCGCCAGCCGGCCAGCGCAGCGTCGCTGGGGAAGAAACGGGCGGCATCGCCCAACTGCAGTTCAGCCACCGCGCCACCGGCAGCCTGCGTGGCGTCATTGGCGTCCTTGACGTCCGGGTCGAAGCAGTCATTGGGCTTGTAGCCAGGCCGATGCACCGTCAGACGCACCGGCAACCCGCGCACCAGCTCGCCCTGCTCCGTCATCTCGCGTTTGGCCGGAAACTCCTTGACCAGTCGCGCAATGTCGGGCGCTTTGCCGTTGACGGCCACGCGCAAGAACTTGCCAAAGCGGCAACGTGCCTGGTCCAGGTCCCAGATTTGCGTGACGGTGAGCTGCATGCCGCCCGAGAATCGGTCAAGTTGCTGCTTGCCCATGACGATGATGAGTTCATCATCCTTTAGCAGGCTGCGGTGCGCGTTGATCAGGGCTTCGTCGGCCCGCGCCTCAATCGCACCCGATTTATCGTCCAGCTTGAACAGCGCCAGCTTGCCGCGCTGGCCATTGATGACCCGAAAATCCGTGATGATGCCGGCCAGCAACTGCGGCTCGCGCGTGTCCAGCAGCTCTTCAATCTGCCGTTTGGCAAAGCGGCGCACTTCCAGCGCCACCTCGTCAAACAGACGGCCTGACAGGTAGAAGCCGACTGCTGTTTTCTCAAACGTCAGCCGCTCTTTCACGCCCCAGGGCGTGGCTTCCACCAGAGCCGGCTCCTGCGTGCTGGAACCGTGGTCGTCCTCGCCGCCCATGTCGAACAGGCCGCCCTGGTTGGCATTGGCCTCGGCCGCACTGGCAAAGTCAAATGCCCGCTCTACCGATGCCATCAGCGACGCTCGGTTGAGTTGCAGCGTGTCAAATGCGCCCGCCTTGATCAGCGCCTCCACACAGCGCTTGTTGAGCTTGCTGCGGTCAACCCGCACGCAGAAATCGAACAGGCTGGTGAAGTCGCCGCCGCTACCGGAGGGGCTTCCATCGCTACCGGAGGGGCTTCCATCGCTACCGGAGGGGCTGCTGCCGTTCCTTGCGGAAACAATCGCCTCGATCGCCTGCTGCCCCGTACCCTTGATGGCACCCAGGCCGTAGCGGATCACCTTGTCGGAGATAGGCTCAAAACGGTGACCGCCCCGGTTGATGTTGGGCGACTCGAACGTGATGCCCATCTTCACCGCATCTTCAAACAGCACCCTCAGCTTGTCAGTGTCGTCCATCTCCACCGTCATGTTGGCGCAGAAAAACTCGGCTGTGTAATGCACCTTGAGCCAGGCCGTGTGGTAGGCCAGCAGCGCGTAGGCAGCGGAGTGCGACTTGTTGAAGCCGTAGCCCGCAAACTTCTCCATGTGATCGAAAACTTCGTCGGCTTTTTGCTGCGTGAGGCCGTTCAAAGCCGCGCCATCGCGGAAGATTTGGCGGTGCTCGGCCATCTCTTCGGCTTTTTTCTTGCCCATAGCGCGGCGCAGCATGTCGGCACCGCCCAGCGAATAGCCGCCCAGGATTTGCGCCATCTGCATGACCTGCTCCTGGTACACCATCACGCCGTAGGTGTCTTTCAGGATGCCTTCAACGC
>JAYVNK010000591.1:0-24457 GCA_043758475.1 Comamonadaceae bacterium
GAGCTGCTGCCGACCTTGCTGGAAGGGCTGTCGCCGCTGGCGTGATCGGGTTTCACTATATATTTAGTAGCTAGCTATGAAGATTTGACTAGGGCTACAGGCTGATTTGACCGTGAATTCATGTCTCCCGGCGCAGTGTGGGAAACAAAATCACACCGCAGATGCTGGGGCTGTCTTTTATTTTTCCTTGCAAATTATCCAATACATGGTAAATTTGCAAAGATGTTGTCCAGAAATACACTTGAAACAGTCGTCCGGGCGCTCAGTCGGCAAGCCTCTGTTGCCTTGATTGGCCCCCGCCAAGTGGGCAAAACCACACTGGCGTTGCAAATTGCCCAGCAACAAAATGCGCTTTATCTGGACTTGGAAGACCTGCAAGAGCGCGCCAAGCTGACGGACCCGGTCGCGTTTTTGTCGGCCTATGAAGACCGGCTGGTGATTCTGGATGAAATTCACCGCGTGCCTGATCTGTTTTTGAGCCTGCGCGGGTTGATCGACAAGGGCCGACGCAAAGGCCGGCGCACCGGACGGTTTTTGCTGCTCGGGTCAGCATCGCTCGATTTGATGCGCCAAAGCGGCGAAAGCCTGGCCGGGCGCATCAGCTATATCGACATGACGCCGTTGAACGTATGTGAAGTGCCCGCCGATGCGACTGACACGCTTTGGATTCGGGGCGGCTTCCCAGACAGTTATCAGGCGGCCGATGACCATGACAGCATGAACTGGCGCAAAGATTTGCTGCGAACTTACCTGGAGCGAGATGTGCCGATGTTCGGCTCGCGTGTGCCCGCTGAAACCTTGCGCCGGTTTTGGACCATGCTGGCGCATAACCAAGGCGCATTGTTCAACGCCTCGCGCTTGGGGTCGGCACTGGAGGTCAGCAGCCAGTCGATAGCCCGATACACCGATTTGCTGGTGGACCTGTTGTTGGTGCGCCGCCTGCAGCCCTACCACGTCAATGTCGGCAAACGCCTGGTGAAGTCACCCAAGGTGTACATCCGCGACAGCGGTCTGCTGCACGCCCTGCTGAACATTGGCGACCACAACAGCCTGCTGGGCCATCCCGTCGTAGGCATGAGCTGGGAAGGTTTCGTTATTGAGAATCTTATCAACGCCGCCCCCGCCCGCACGGTGCCCGGCTTCTATCGCACATCAGGTGGGGCCGAGGTTGACCTGGTACTGGAGTTGCCGGGCGGCGAACGCTGGGCGATTGAAGTCAAACGCAGTCGCGCCGCTAATCCGGCCCGAGGATTTTTTGAAGCGTGCGAGGACCTGAAGCCCGCTCGGTGCATCGTCGTCCACGCAGGCACAGACCGCTTCCCGATTCGCGATCAAGTCGAGGCGATTGGCCTGCGTGAGCTGGCCGACAGTCTGCTGAAATGGGTTTGATAGGCGACGGCGCTGGGGAGCCTCAAAACTCCTTGCGCAGCGCAGGGAACAAAATCACATCGCGGATGCTGGGACTGTCGGTCAGCAGCATCATGAGCCGGTCAATGCCAATGCCGCAGCCACCGGTGGGCGGCATGCCGTACTCAAGGGCGCGCACAAAGTCGTGGTCATAGAACATGGCCTCATCGTCGCCGCTGTCTTTGGCGGACACTTGCGCGTTGAAACGCGCGGCCTGGTCTTCGGCGTCGTTCAATTCGCTGAAACCGTTGCCAAATTCACGGCCTGTGATGTACAGCTCAAAGCGCTCAGTCACCTCGGGGCGGTCGTCGTTGGCGCGGGCCAGCGGGGAGATCTCGGTGGGGTGCTCCATGATGAAGGTCGGTTGCCAGAGCTTGTCTTCCACGGTTTCCTCAAAGTACAGCACTTGCAGGCTGGCCAGTGAGCGGCCTGAGAGCTTTTGCCTGGCTTCTGTCATGCCGAGCTTGCGCAAGGCGTTGGTGAGCCACAGCGCGTCGTCTACGCGCAGTCGTGCGCTTGGGTCGTCATGCGGTCGTGCGCCATTCCGGCTCGACATGCCGGAGCCATGGTCCATGGCCTCACCTACCGATTCACCGGCTTCGGTATGCTTGATGATCGCTTCACGAATCGTCAGGCGCTCAAACGGCTGGCTCAAATCAACCGGCTTGCCCGCGTAAGTCAATTGCAAAGAACCCGTGGCTTTTTGTGCGGCGTCCCGAATCAGCGACTCGGTGAAGCCCATCAGGTCAATGTAGTTCCAGTACGCCGCGTAGAACTCCATCATGGTGAACTCGGGGTTATGCCTGACGCTGATGCCCTCATTTCGATAGCTGCGGTTAATTTCGAACACGCGCTCGAAGCCGCCCACAATCAGGCGTTTCAGATACAGCTCGGGCGCAATGCGCAAAAACATTTCCTGGTCAAGCGCGTTGTGGTGCGTCTTGAACGGCTTGGCATTGGCACCGCCCGGAATCGGGTGCAGCATGGGGGTTTCGACTTCCAGAAACTCATGCGCCACCATGAACTCGCGCAGGGAGCTTACGGCCTTGCTGCGCGCCACAAAGCGCTTGCGCGCGGCCTCGTCGGTCATCAGATCGACATAGCGCTGGCGGTACTTGGTCTCCTGGTCGACCATGCCGTGGAACTTGTCGGGCATCGGGCGCAGGCTTTTGGTGAGCAGACGCAGGCTGGTGGCGTGGATGGACAGCTCGCCGGTCTTGGTCTTGAAGACGCGGCCCTCGGCGGCCACGATGTCGCCCAGGTCCCAGTGCTTGAATTGCTCGTACAGCTCAGCGCCGATCTCCTCGCCCTTCACATAAATCTGGATGCGCCCGCCGCTGGGGCCAAATGATGCGTCTTGCAGCGTGCAAAAGCTGGCTTTGCCCATGACGCGCTTGAGCATCATGCGGCCGGCCACTTTGGCGGTGACATTGAGCGTGACGAGTTCCTCGGCCGTTTTGACGTCGTACTCGGCAAACAGGCCCGCTGCACGGTGGGCAGGTTTGAAGTCGTTGGGGAAGGCGACGCCCTTGCCCTCAATTTGCTGCTGGCGAATGGCCTTGAGCTTTTCGCGGCGCTCGTGGACTAGCTGGTTTTCGTCAAGCGGGATGGGTGCGGCGACGGGCGTGGCGGCGGGCACAGTGGCTGGCGTAGTAGGGTCTGACATGGGGCGCGGTGCAAAGCATCCGATTTTATAGGGACACGCTGCCGGGCTATCATCCCTGAACCTTTTACGCCAAATAATGCTCTACCAAATTGTCTCTCTCCTGCTTGAAATTGCCGTTGGCTTGGTGGCCGGGGCTTGCCTGTTGCGGCTGTACATGCAGTACTTGAAGGTGCCGCTGTCCGTGCGCTCCGGCAATCCGCTGGGCGGGTTCATTTTTGCGCTCACCGACTGGATTGTGCTGCCCTTGCGCCGCGTTATTCCCTCGGTCGGGCGTTGGGACCTGGCCAGCCTGTTGGCGGTGTACCTGCTGGAGCTGGCCCAGTACCTGATTTTATGGTGGGTGGGCGGTGCCATGGTCACCGGGCCCGGAGCCGCTTTCACGGTGGTGCCGATCCTGGCTGTGTTTGGTGTCGTGCGGCTTGCGCTGTCAGCCATGACCGGCCTGATGATCGTGTACGCCGTGCTGTCGTGGGTGCAAACCAATTCCGTTTTCACCACGATCATCGAGAGGCTGTGCACCCCCCCCTTAAAGCCGATTCGCCGCATGGTGCCGCTGGTCGGCGGCATCGACCTGTCCCCGCTGGTTTTGCTGGTGTCGCTGCAAATTGGGGCGATTGTGCTGGCGGCGGTGCAGGGGGCGGTGCTGCGCTAAAGGCCAGCGGCAATTTTTGGCTTCGCCGCTCTTCGAGAACGACGGGCCGCCCCTAGAAAACGAAGTTTTCAAGCCACCGCATCCGCCGGTTGGCGCAGCAACATCGCCAGGGTTTCGGCAACTTTTTTGCGCAACTCGCGGCGGTCACAGATGAAGTCGATGGCGCCCTTTTGCATCAGGAACTCGGCCCGTTGAAAGCCCTCGGGCAAGGTAACGCGCACGGTGGATTCAATCACGCGCGGGCCCGCAAAGCCGATCAGCGCTTTGGGCTCGGCAATCACCACGTCACCAATGAACGCAAAGCCGGCGCTCACGCCCCCCATGGTGGGGTCGGTCAGCACGCTGATGTAGGGCAGGCCCTTCTTGGCCAGGCGGGTCAATGAGGCATTGGTTTTTGCCATTTGCATCAGGGAGAGCAAGCCTTCCTGCATGCGCGCACCGCCCGTCGCCGTGAAACAGATGAAGGGCACTTTCTGCTCGATGGCGGTCTCAACCCCACGCACAAATCGTTCGCCCACCACCGAGCCCATGCTGCCGCCCATGAATTCAAATTCAAAGCAGGCCGCCACGATGCTGATGCTGTGGACCGCGCCGCCCATGACCACCAGCGCGTCGGTCTCGCCCGTGTTGTCCATGGCTTCTTTTAAACGCTCGGGGTACTTGCGGCTGTCCTTGAACTTGAGCGGATCAACCGGCAGCACCTCCTGGCCAATCTCGAACCGGCCTTCGTTGTCCAGAAATACATTCAGCCGCGCCCGCGCACCAATGCGGTGATGGTGCGTGCAGTTGGGGCAGACGTTCTGGTTTTGCTCCAGATCGGTCTTGTACAGCACGGCATCGCAGCTCGGGCATTTGATCCACAGGCCCTCAGGCACGCTGCGCCGGTCAGCCGGATCGGTGTGCTGGATTTTGGAGGGGAGAAGCTTTTCGAGCCAGGACATGGGGATTTCCCTTTCGCGTTGAATTACGAGTCTAAGGCGGTACGGATTTCGCGCAAAAAAGCGCTGGCTACATCGACTACTTTGCCGTGAGGCTGGTCATCAATCAATTGGATGATTTTGCTGCCAATGACCACGGCGTCTGCTACCTTGCCTATGGCTTTTGCCGTGGCCGCATCCCGAATGCCAAAACCCACACCCACCGGCACATTCACAAACTGGCGAATGCGCGGCAGCATGGCTTCTACGGCCGCAGTGTCGAGCGTGCCCGCGCCGGTCACGCCTTTGAGCGACACGTAATACACGTAGCCCGTGGCAATGCGGCCAATTTGCGCCATGCGCTCGGGGGTGCTGGTGGGGGCGAGCAGGAAAATCAGGTCCATGCTGGCGGCTTTAAGCTCCCGCGCGAAAGCTTCGCACTCTTCGGGCGGGTAGTCCACCGCCAGAACACCGTCCACCCCTGCGGCGGCGGCATCACGCACGAAGGGGCTCTGCGCAGGGCCTTTGGTGAGTGTGGCGGCATGCTTCTGGTTGTAGCGCTCAATTGGGTTGGCGTAACCCATCAGCACGACGGGCGTGATGGCATTCTGCTGGCGAAAAACGCGCACCATTTCCAGCACGTGTACCAGCCCAATGCCAAAGCTCAGCGCTTTGTCGCCGGCCTTCTGGATCACTGGGCCATCGGCGCTGGGGTCGGAGAACGGCACGCCCAGCTCGATTACGTCAGCCCCTGCCGCTACCATTCCGTACATCAGCTCGGGCGTGATGTCGGCGAACGGAAAGCCAGCGGTGACGTAGGGAATGAGTGCTTTGCGGTTTTGCGCCTTCAAAGCCGCAAAAGTAGGGGCGATGCGGCTCATGCCGGTGCTCCCATTTTCACCACTTTGACGGTTTGGACGGTTTGCTCCAGATTCGCGCCGCCGCCTTTCACCGACAGGCCCTGGCAGCTTGGCCTGCAAAAGAAGTCGCCACCGCTCAAATCGGCCACGGTGCCAATGTCCTTGTCGCCCCGACCGGACAGGTTGACCAGAATCGACTGGTCCGTGCGCATGGTTTTGGCCAACTGCATGGCGTAGGCGACCGCGTGGCTGCTTTCAAGCGCGGGGATGATGCCCTCGGTGCGGCAGAGGTAATGAAAGGCGTCCAGCGCCTCCTTGTCGGTGATGCCGACGTATTGGGCGCGGCCAATGTCTTTGAGGAAAGAGTGCTCGGGGCCGACGCCGGGGTAATCCAGGCCTGCGCTGATGCTGTGGGTTTCGGTGACCTGGCCGTTGTCGTCTTGCAGCACGTAAGTGCGGTTGCCGTGCAGCACACCGGGGCTGCCGCGCTGCAATGACGCCGAATGCTTGCCGCTGTCCATGCCTTCACCCGCCGCTTCGACGCCGATCAAACGCGTGTGGGCGTGGTTGATGTACGGGTGAAAAATGCCCATGGCGTTGGAGCCGCCACCGACGCAGGCCATCACTACATCGGGCTGATCGGTCTTGCAGCCTGCCGCTTTGAGCATCTCTGGCATCTGCACCAGGCATTCCTTGCCAATCACGCTCTGGAAATCGCGCACCATCATGGGGTAGGGGTGCGGCCCGGCCACGGTGCCGATGATGTAGAAGGTGTTGTCCACATTGGCCACCCAGTCACGCATGGCCTCGTTCAGTGCGTCTTTCAGCGTCTTGCTGCCCGATTCAACCGGCACCACCGTGGCACCCAGCAGTTTCATGCGGTAGACGTTGGGGCTTTGGCGCTTCACGTCTTCGCTGCCCATGTAGACCACGCATTCAAGCCCATACCTTGCACAAATGGTTGCAGTAGCAACTCCGTGCTGCCCCGCGCCGGTTTCGGCAATCACGCGCGGCTTGCCCATGCGTTTGGCCAGCATCGCCTGGCCAATGGTGTTGTTGACTTTGTGGGCACCCGTGTGGTTGAGGTCTTCGCGCTTCAGGAAGATTTGCGCGCCGTGGCCCTTGCCATCGGCGCCTTCGCGGCTCATGCGGGCGGCGTGGTAGACCGGGGAGGGGCGGCCTACAAAATGCGCCAGCTCGTATTCAAACTCGGCGATGAAGGCCGGGTCAAACTGGTATTTGGCGTAAGCGGCCTTAAGTTCGTTGATGGCGTGGGTCAATGTCTCAGAGACAAAACTGCCGCCGTAAATGCCGAAGTGGCCTGACGCATCAGGCTGTTGGTAATCTTTCATTTTCTATCCAGTTGAGGACAGAGCAAAATCATTCGCTGCGCTCATGTAGTCTGGGTCTGTCCCGCAAGGTTTTCGAATTGCCTGTCCGCTGCGCGAACGGCAGCGACGAAGCGGTTGATCTTGTCGGCGTCTTTGATGCCTTTGATGGGGTTGCCATCAGGGCCATCCAGCTCGACGCCGGAACTCACATCCACGGCCAGGGTTTTACAGCGTGGCCGCACCTGCAAAATGCCGTCGGCCACGTTTGCAGCATTCAGCCCACCACTCAAGACGAGGTGAGCGTTGACGCTTGGAGGAAGAAGTGACCAATTGAAAACCTTGCCGCCGCCGCCGTAACCTTCGACGTGCGCGTCGAGCAGGATGGCTTGGGCTTGTGAATAATTCTGCGCGTATTTTACGAGATCGAAGTCTTTTGCGCCACCCCCTAGCGGAATGCGCGCGGCACGCAGATAGGCGTGGCGGCCCTGCAAAGTCGCGTCCAGGCACTGAACTGGCGTTTCATCACCATGAAATTGGGCTATAGCCCTTGTCAAATATGAATAGTTAGCTATTATAGTTGTAGCCTTTTCGTTGACATACAACAGCACGGGAGTTACAAACGGCGGCAGCCTGGCGGCCAACTCGGCTGCGCGTGCAATCGTGACGTAGCGCGGGCTTTTTGGGTAAAGATTAAAACCAATGGCATCGGCTCCGGCAGCTACGGTGGCGTCAACATCTTCTTCGCGAGTGACGCCGCATATTTTGATTCGGGTTCGTTGGGCGGTCAAAAGTGGGTCAGTCATGGTAACGAATCATACGCAACCGTGCGATCCGGCAAACCCCAATGGGCATCGTATCGCGGGCCCAAAAAGTAAAGCCCGTCGGGCGAAAACGTGGGCGCTGCGGCATCCCGGTCACGCGCGGCAAGCACCTCACTGATCCACCCAGGTGGGTGTTTGCCCTGGCCAACAGCGACCAGGCAGCCCATGATGTTGCGGATCATGTGGTGCAAAAAAGCGTTGGCTTCAAACTCAAAGCGCCAGTAAGCGCCACGTTGCGAGATGGCGATGCGAATCAAGTTTTTCTCGGGCGACAAAGCCTGGCAACTGGAGGCTCGAAAGGACGAAAAATCGTGCTCCCCCGTCAGCAAAGCCGCACCCTGCGCCATCGCATGCGCGTCAAGCGGCTTGTAAACCCAGCCAACGCGCCCGGCGTCTAAGCTGGGGCGCACCGCAGACTCCAGCACGATATAGGCATAGCGCCGGGAAATCGCGCTGGCACGGCAGTGAAATGCGTCAGGCACCTCACACGCCCACTGCACAGCGATGTCGCTCGGCAAATGGGCATTGGTGCCGCGCACCCATGAGGGTGTTTCACGGACAAGGGGGGTGTCGAAGTGAACCACCTGCATCAGGCCATGCACGCCAGCGTCGGTGCGGCCAGCGCACAGGGTTGAGACGCGGCCACCCGGGACCAAACCGCTAAATTTGCCCAATGCTGCTTCCAGCTTGTCCTGGACCGTGAGGCCAGACAACTGGCTCTGCCACCCCTGATAAGCCTGGCCGTTGTAGCAGATGCCGAGTGCCAGCCTCACTGCAAACCTGAATCTGGAATCGAAACTGACTGTGTGAGGGACAGCAAAAATGACAGCTAAAGCGGCTGCAATAGTCAGTGCGACAGTGCCAGCAACAGCCCTAGCTCAGCCTGCTCAAGGCCTGCTGTGCGCGCAGTTTCATGTCGCCGGACGCCTCGGAAATCACTTCTTCAATCAGCGCGCGGGCGCCGTCGTCATCGCCAATGGCGCTGAATTCCTCAGCCAGCGACAGCTTGGTGGCCAGTGGGTCTTCCTGGGTGGGCGTGGCTACCGCCGAGGCAGATGTCCCTTCGGTTGAGTCGCTGAGGTCCAGCGAGAGTGAGCCAAGGTCAAACTCCAGCATGCCGCTGTCCGGCACCTTGTGTGCAGCCGCCCCGGACATTTCAGACAGAAGCGGAATCGGTGCCGTGGACCCAAAACTAACGGCAGCCTGGTGGCGGAAGTCTTCGCTGTCGCCTTGCGCCGCAGGCAGGTGGGGCAGGGTCTGGTCGAGCTCTGGCAATGCAAATTTGACCGTGTTTTGACGCGTGGCACCACCGGAAAAATCTGTCGCCACAAACCCGTGTGTACTTGGCGCTAGATCGAAGTCAAGCGCGCCCGGACCGGTCTCAACCCGGTTCATGCTGGCCGTGTGCTCGGTGCTTCTAAGTTCACTCATGACACTGGCGTTTTCTTCGTCCAGTGAGAAATCCAGATCCAGATCAAGGTCAGACGGGGCGCTGCTGACGGGTGGCAAAGGCAATGGCGTGGTGCTGGCGATTACCCCGCCAGCGGTCGCCAGTGGCACCGGCTGCGACAGCGCCCCAGCCCGGCTGGGTTCACCGCCAGGCTGGTAGAGCGCATTCGAAGGGTCAATGCCCAGGCCCAGTTCGCATGCACGCTGCCAGTCTGGTCCTTCGCCGCTGGTGATTTTGTAGGCTTCATTGGCGACGCGTTCAAAGTTTTTGGTATCGCGCCGCTTGGCGTAGATCTCAAGCAATTTTTGCTGGATTGCAATCCGTCCCGGATTGGCTTTGGACGCTTCTTTCAGAATTTCTTCGGCCTGCATGTCGCGCCCGTAGGCCAGGTAGACATCAGCCTCGGCAACCGGATCAACGTCATCGGCCGCGTCCAGCTGGCTGGGCGAATAGACCATGGATGAGCCCGTCTGTGCACTGTCGTTGGTGTCAACCCGCTGGCCACCGCTGGCACCAAAGAATGAATCAGGCTGCAGGCGGCTTTCAAGAAACGCACTGTCTTCCTGCAACGCCTTTGTCTTCTGGCGTGACCGGTAGAAACCAAACCCGGCGAGCAGTGCAATCAGGCCAGCGGCTCCTGCCGGGACAAGCGGATTTTCAACAAGCTGGTCGATGAAACCCGGTTCGGCTGCCGGTATTGGCGACATGGGTACGGGGCGCTTTGCCGACGCCGGCGCTGCGGCAGGTGCGGGGCTGGAGATCGCTGCTTGGGGTGCCCCTTGCACCACAGGCACCACAGCAGGGGACGAGGCAGGTGCTGTGAGTGCCCCCGCAGTGCCTGCTACCTGTACTCCTGGCAAAGCCGCAGCGCCCGCTGTGCTCGGTGGTGTCGCTGGGGTTGCTGGGGTTGCTGGGGTTGCTGGGGACGCGGAGGTCGTTCGGGATATGGGTGGTGGCAGCGCCGGGCTGGACGCCGCGCCAATCTTGCCCAGTTCGCTGATGTTCTTGGACAGTTCAGCTTCTTTGCTGGACGCCTCTTTGGCCGCGCGTTCTTTGGCTATTTTGTCGGTGTTGGCTTGTGCTTGAACCGCCCCCTTGGAGAGGGTCAATTTATCAGGCGCATTGGTGCCGGATTTTTTTTCCTCAACTTTGGCCTGGACACTTCCGCTGGCTTGGCGGTCTGCCCCCGCAACCCGGGTTGCGGGCGCATTGCCTGCCAGTTTTCTTCGGAAGTCGTTGAAGTCTTTGCTTTGGGCAATGACGGTCTGGGTGGCTTCGCTGGCGCTGACCGCCTGGGCCTGTTCAGTCGTCGGCACGGTGACCAGGGCACCGCTCTTGATCCGGTTGACGTTGCCTTCTATGAATGCATCGGGGTTTGCGCGCAGCAACGCGACGAGCATCTGATCCAGGGAAATGCCGGCCGGTTTGACCGCAGCCGCTATCTTGCTGGCGGTGTCACCGGGCTTGACCTTGACCTGCCGCTCGCCTGCGGTGACTGGTTCTGCGGTCGGTCTGGCCAATGAACTGGCAGCTGGCGTCTTGGGGGGGGGGGCACCCGCAGGCGCAGCAGTCGGTTTTCGGGGCGCGGCGGCGATGGGACGCGGCGGCAGGGTACCAGTAGCAATGCCAACCCCCGGCGCGGTGGTTGTGACTGCCGACGGCGTGGCCACTATCTGAGGCAACGTCACCGGTGGCGCCACGCCGCCACGCAGATTGGGTGGATCAAACAGCATCGTGAAATCACGCACAATGCGCCCGGTTGACCAAGTGGCCTCAAGAATCATGTCAACAAATGGCTCGTTGATCGGGCGATCGCTGGTCAAACGAATGTAGGCGCGTCCGTCCGGGTGCCTTTGAAGTGAAACGCGCAAACCCGCCATGGCGGCGTTGTAATCCAGCCCCGCAGAGCGGAAGGCCTCAGGCGACGCAACTGCAGCTTTGAGAGTTGAAGATTCTTCAGCGTTGATGTCCGGTATGTCAATTTCGGCGCGCAACGGCTCACCCAACGCGGACTGCACCGTGATAGACCCCAGCGACAGTGCCAACGCACTGGGAGCCCATAGACCGATGATCCCAGTGGCCGCCGCGGCGATGGCGGTCTTGTGCCAAAGATGTGACTTAAGCTTCAATTTAATAGCCTCCGTTGTTCGGGCGTGTGGCGATGCCGCAGTTGGTGCGACACGTTGCCTCGGCACTCAAAACTTGAAAAGTACGTTAACATCAATGCCTTAGCCTGACAAGCTAAGAAAGCTTTTAACTTCGCGCTGGGTGCAGGCGCAACCCCTTCTCGATGCCTTGATGTTGTCAAACGACAACGGCACGTGCTCCGGTTAACCCGTACCGGGCACTTTGCGCAGGCGAAAGTCGCGCCCAAGCCGCACTCAAACCCGCGTTCACGCCGCCAGCAAAATTCTGAGCATGCGCCGCAGCGGCTCCGCAGCGCCCCAGAGCAGTTGGTCGCCAATGGTGAATGCGCCCAGATATTCGGGCCCCATGGCGAGTTTACGAACCCGGCCGACCGGAATGTCCAGCGTGCCCGTGACGGCCACCGGCGTCAGGTCCCGCACCGTGTCTTCGCGGGTGTTGGGAATCAGCTTGGCCCACGCATTGTCTGCGGCAATCATGGCTTCAATGTCTGCCAAAGGCACGTCTTTTTTCAATTTGAACGTGAGTGCTTGACTGTGGCAGCGCATGGCACCCACGCGCACACAAAATCCGTCAATCGGCACCGCAGCCGTACCAAAGCCGTCCCCCTGGCCGAGTATTTTGTTGGTCTCGACCATGCCTTTCCATTCTTCTTTGCTGGTGCCCCAGCCAGCGTCAACCCGTTGTTTGCCAATGCCAAGGTCCTTGTCGATCCAGGGGATCAGCGATCCGCCAAGCGGCACACCAAAGTTGGCGGTCTCGCTGGCGCTCATGGCGCGCTGGCGGGCGATGATCTTGCGATCAATATCGAGAATCGCGCTCTTTGGGTCGTCAAGCAAGGCTCGGACTTCGGCATTCAACGTGCCATACTGGGTCAGCAGCTCCCGCATGTGCTGGGCACCGCCGCCGCTGGCTGCCTGGTAGGTCTGGGTGCTCATCCATTCCACCAGTCCCGCCTTGTACAGCGCGCCCACGCCCATCAGCATGCAGCTCACGGTGCAGTTGCCGCCAATCCAGCTATTGCCACCTTGAGCCATCGCCGCCTTGATGACGGGCAGGTTGATCGGGTCGAGAATGATGACTGAGTCTTTATTCATGCGCAGCGCATTTGCGGCATCAATCCAGTGGCCACGCCAGCCCGACGCACGCAACCGGGGAAAGACGTCAGACGTGTAATCGCCGCCTTGGGCGGTGATGATCACATCGCATTTCTTGAGCGCGTCAATGTCAAAAGCGTCTTTCAGCACTGTTTCGTTTTTGGCCAGAGCGGGCGCCTTGCCGCCGGTATTCGACGTGGAGAAAAAGACTGGCTCGATCAAGTCAAAGTCACCCTCCGACTGCATGCGGTCAATCAAAACGGAACCAACCATGCCGCGCCAGCCGACCAGTCCCACCAGCGGATGGCTGCCGCCCTTGCCTAAATTGATGCTGTTCATTTTGTTGCCCTTCCAGATGTTAGAAATATGAAAATTCCATCTGCCCGGCTCGTCTGGCCGGTTGGGGGCGCGACGAACGGGCTTTGTCAGCCTTTGATGTTTGCCGTTTTGGTTGACGTTTTTGCGGTCGCGCCTGAGGCCGCTTTGACATTCACGCCCCAACCTGGACCACTCGCGGAACCGACGCAGCCTGCAACCAGGCGCACTGAATGACGCGTGGCAGAAGTACAGGTGAGCAGCTTGCGATTCATCACTCGATTGTAAGCGAATCTATTTGAGGGCCTTCACCACGGCGTCACCCATTTCACGGGTGCTGACCCGGGTTGTGCCCGCACTGGCGATGTCGACGGTGCGCAGTCCTAGTGCCAGCACCGCTTTGACGGCTGACTCGATGCGGTCAGCAGCGTCTGCCTGGTTCAGGCTGAACCGAAGCATCATGGCGGCGCTCAGGATGGTTGCCAGCGGGTTGGCAACGCCTTTGCCGGCAATGTCGGGGGCGCTGCCGTGGCTTGGCTCATAGAGACCCTGGTTTTTTGCGTTCAGGCTGGCTGACGGGAGCATGCCAATGGACCCTGTCAGCATGGCTGCGGCATCGGACAAAATGTCGCCAAACATGTTGCCGGTGACGATGACGTCGAACTTTTTGGGCGCTTTGACAAGCTGCATGGCCGCGTTGTCGACGTACATATGGTCCAGCGCCACATCGGGGTACTGCAAGCCTATTTCTGACACCACATCTTTCCAAAGCTGGAAGGTCTCCAGCACATGGGCTTTATCCACGCTCGTCACCCGCTTGTCCCGTTTGCGCGCTGCCTGAAAAGCCACATGGGCGATCCGCTCGATCTCTGGGCGGGAATACCGCATGGTGTCAAAAGCTTCTTCCGCGCCGGGGAAGTGCCCGTCAACCGCAATACGCCGCCCACGGGGCTGGCCAAAGTAGATGTCACCCGTCAATTCACGGATGATGAGAATGTCCAGCCCGGCGACCAGTTCCGGCCTCAAGCTGGAGGCATCCACCAGTTGCTCGTAGCAGATGGCGGGACGGAAGTTGGCAAACAGCGCCAGGTTTTTACGCAGGCCCAGAATCGCCTGCTCGGGACGCAGGGGGCGATCCAGTTGGTCGTACTTCCAGTCACCCACCGCACCAAACAGGATGGCATCGGCTTCTTTGGCCAGCTTGAGCGTGGCATCCGGCAGGGGATGCCCGAAAGCTTCGTAGGCCGCGCCGCCGACCAGGGCGGTTTCGGATTCAAACGCCAGGCCAAGCGCGTTTAAAACCTTGACGGCCTCCGCAACGATTTCTGTGCCGATGCCGTCACCGGGGAGGATGGCTATTTTCATGGAATGACAGTCTGAAAGTTTTTGAGTGAAGGCTACATCGGACGTTCGCGGCTCGCGCCTTCAACCGCGCTGGCCGTCGTTATAGACCGGTGGCGCAGGAGGTGTTTGCGACGGTGGTGGCGTCACCTGTATGCCAATGGCAAGTTCGGCTTTGCGCAGCTCCGCGCACAAATAGCTGTTGGTCGGTGCCTGGCCTTGCACCGCCGCACCGATTTCGCGCAGGGAGTTCGCGCTTTGCGTGTTGCTCATGAGCACGCGCATTTCGTTGGGCAACCGGCTGAGGATGAGGGCGTTTTCCATGTTTGCGCACTGCGTTGCGTTGGCCTGGCGGTAGGCCGGGTCGCGGCACGCTGCGACCATGGTGTTAAGGTCAGCGCGACCCATCAGGCCCTGAATGCTCGGATTTTTGAGCAAATCATCCAGCAGGCTGGCGTTTGCCTGAAGGCCAATCAAGGCAACCGCCAAGCCGAGTGCCAGCTCGAATTTTCTGGATTGCATGTTGTGCCCTATGTTGCCGCGATGGTTCTTGCCAGCCACGGTTTTCCAGCCATTCGCTCGGCTTCAAAAGCCTTGATTTTGTCACTATGGCGCAGCGTCAGGCCAATGTCGTCAAATCCGTTGACGAGGCAGTACTTGCGAAACGGCTGGATATCAAAAGGCAGTTCCTCGCCCTGGGGCTTGACGATTACCTGGCGCGCCAGATCAACTGTCAGCTGGTAGCCGGGAAATGCCAGCGCGTCGTCAAATAGCTCAGACACCTGCGCTTGCGCCAACACGATGGGCAGCAGGCCATTTTTGAAGCTGTTGTTGAAAAAAATGTCGGCGTAGCTGGGCGCGATGATGGCGCGAAAGCCGTATTGGTCCAGCGCCCAAGGCGCGTGTTCGCGCGACGAGCCGCAGCCAAAATTTTTGCGCGCCAGCAGGATTGACGCGTTTTTATAGCGGGGCTGGTTCAGCACAAAATCCGGGTTGGTTTTGCGGCTTGTAGGGTCCTGGCCGGGGAAGCCAGGGTCCAGGTAACGCCAGGCGTCAAACAGGTTTTCGCCAAAGCCGGTCTTTCGGATTGATTTCAAAAACTGTTTGGGAATGATGGCGTCGGTGTCAACATTCTCGCGATCCATGGGGGCGACAAGCCCCTTGTGTACGGTGAATTTTTGCATTCTGGTTCTCTTAGCAGTTCATGCGAATTTTCGGATATCGACAAAGTGGCCATGCACTGCCGCCGCCGCCGCCATGGCCGGGCTGACCAAGTGCGTGCGCCCGCCTGCACCTTGGCGACCTTCAAAATTGCGGTTGCTGGTGGACGCGCAGCGCTCGCCGGGCTCCAGCTTGTCGGCGTTCATGGCCAGGCACATCGAGCAGCCTGGCTCGCGCCACTCAAACCCTGCCGCTTTGAAAATTTTGTCCAAGCCCTCGCGCTCAGCTTGTTCCTTGACCAGCCCAGAGCCCGGAACCACCAGCGCCAAAGTCACGTTTTTGGCGACTTTCTGCCCCAGCTGTTTCACCATCGCAGCCGCTTCGCGCATGTCTTCGATGCGGCTGTTGGTGCAGGAGCCAATGAAGATCTTGTCGACAAAAATGTCGTCCAGCCGCTTGCCGGGCTGCAAGCCCATGTAGCTCAGCGCGCGCTCGATGGCATCGCGCTTGTTGGCGTCTTTTTCCTTGTCGGGGTCGGGCACCTGGCCATCAATGCCCAGCACCATCTCAGGTGACGTGCCCCAGGTCACTTGCGGAATGATCCTGGCGGCATCCAGTTCAACCACCGCGTCGAACGTCGCGCCTTCATCGGATTGCAGCGTTTTCCAATAAGCCACCGCCTGGTCCCAGTCAGGACCGCCCACAAACTGGCCTGTTTTCTGGTCAGTGCCAGGCGCCAGCAGACGGCCTTTGAGGTAGTCAATCGTCTTCTCATCGACCGCCACAAGACCGGCACGCGCACCGGCCTCTATCGCCATATTGCACACCGTCATGCGCCCTTCCATGCTCAAGCGCCGGATCGCCGAGCCCGCAAATTCCAGCGTATAGCCGGTGCCACCCGCCGTGCCAATTTTGCCGATGATGGCCAGCACAATGTCTTTGCCGCCGCAGCCCTTGGGCAGGACGCCTTCCACCCTGATTAGCATGTTGTTGGCTTTTTTCGCCAGCAGCGTCTGCGTCGCCATCACATGCTCTACTTCACTGGTGCCAATCCCGTGCGCCAGCGCGCCAAAGGCACCATGCGTGGAGGTGTGCGAATCGCCGCAGACCACAGTCATGCCGGGCAGCGTGGCGCCGTTCTCGGGGCCAATCACGTGCACGATGCCCTGGCGCTTTGACAGGAAGGGGAAGTAGGCCGCTGCGCCGTATTCCTTCATATTGTCATCCAGCGTGGTGATTTGCTCTTTGCTGATCGGATCCGCAATGCCGTCGTAACCGAGTTCCCATCCGGTGGTGGGCGTATTGTGGTCGGCGGTGGCCACAATCGAGCTGATGCGCCAGACCTTGCGCCCGGCCTGTCGCAATCCCTCATAAGCCTGGGGGCTGGTGACTTCGTGCACCAGGTGACGGTCAATGTAGAGGACGGTGGTGCCGTCTTCTTCAGAGTGGACGACGTGCTCGTCCCAGATTTTGTCGTACAGCGTGCGAGCGGGCGTATTGATCATTATGCGTCCCATGACTTTCTTTAAAGATGCCTGATTTTAGGCGCTGCCAGGACGCAGTGATGCAAACAGCAACGCGAGGCGGGGCGCAAACGAAAAGAGCCGCTCGACTTTGGCATCGGGCGGGCATCTTCAGGTTTCTTCAATGGGGGCAAATGCCCCAATAAACGTTTGTTCAGCGTTTCGCCAATGGCTGGACTTCGCGCCGGGCCGAGCCCGTAAACAGTTGGCGCGGACGGCCAATCTTGTACTCCGGGTCGCCAATCATCTCATTGAGCTGGGCAATCCAGCCTACGGTGCGGGCCAGTGCGAATACAGCGGTAAACAGGGGCACCGGGATGCCGATAGCGCGCTGCACGATGCCGGAGTAGAAGTCGACGTTGGGGTACAGCTTGCGGGACACAAAGTACTCGTCTTCCAGTGCGATTTTTTCCAATGCCATGGCCAGCTTGAACAGCGGATCATTTTCAAGGCCCAGTTCCTTGAGCACTTCCTTGCAGGTTTCCTGCATCAATTTGGCTCTGGGGTCATAGTTCTTGTAGACGCGGTGACCAAAACCCATCAGCTTGACGCCGGAGCTCTTGTCCTTGACCTTCTCCATGAACTCGCCTACTTTGCTGACGCCGCCCATTTTCTGGATGTCTTCAAGCATGTTCAGGCAGGCTTCATTGGCACCGCCATGGGCTGGGCCCCACAGGCAGGCCACACCTGCGGCAATCGCAGCAAACGGGTTGGTGCCGGAAGAGCCACACAGCCGCACCGTGGACGTGGAGGCGTTTTGCTCGTGGTCGGCGTGCAGGGTGAAAATGCGGTCCACCGCGCGTTCCAGAACCGGGCTGACCGTGTAGGCCTCACACGGCGTGGCAAACATCATGTGCAGGAAATTGCCCGCGTAGCTCAGGTTATTGCGCGGGTACATGAACGGCTGGCCTACGGTGTATTTGTAGGCCATGGCCACCAGCGTGGGCATCTTCGCAATCAGGCGAATTGCGGCAATCTCGCGGTGCTCTGGGTTGTTGATGTCGGTGCTGTCATGGTAGAACGCAGACAGGGCTCCGACTAAGCCAGTCATGATCGCCATGGGGTGCGCATCACGGCGGAAGCCGCGCAGGAAAAACTGCATCTGCTCGTTGACCATGGTGTGCATGGACACGAGGCGGCTGAACTTGGCTTTTCCTTCGGCGTTGGGCAGCTCGCCGTACAGCAACAGGTGGCAGGTCTCCATGAAATCGCAGCCGGTCGCCAGTTCCTCGATCGGGTAGCCCCGGTACAGCAGTTCACCCTTGTCGCCGTCAATGTAGGTGATGGCCGACTGGCACGCTGCCGTCGAGAGGAAACCAGGGTCATACGTGAACTTGCCCGTTTGAGCATACAACTTGCGGATGTCGATCACGTCCGGGCCGAGATTGCCCTGGTACACCGGCATTTCAACGCTGGGGCTGCCGTTGCTGAATGACAGGGTGGCCTTGTTATCTGCTAATTTCATCTTTTGCCTTTCAGGGAATTTTCCGCAACATACTTAAAACTTCACGCACATCATTCGTGTCCAATGCGCCATCCACATCTTGAAGCGACTTTCGTGCCAGATGCAAGTCCAACAAATCATTGTCACTCAATTCCATCAATACGCTGAGGGCGCGCGCGTGCCGCACCGTCAAATCGCTTTCAAAACGCTTGAAAAACCGCTCAATAAACAGGTCATTTTCAAGCAGACCCCGGCGACAGCTCCATTTGAGGCGGCTCAAGGCCCGCTCGCCGATCAAGTCTTCAGCGTCTTGACACAGAGTAGTCCAATTTTTCGACGGGCCGCCCCTAGAAAAATTAGCCCCCTCGGGGGGCAGCGCAGTACACGCAGTGACTAGCGTCGGGGTCATATTTTTAGACTGCCCGCGAGACCATCATCTCTTTGATCTTGCCAATCGCCTTGGTCGGGTTCAACCCTTTGGGGCAAACGTCCACACAGTTCATGATGGAGTGGCAGCGGAACAGCCGGTACGGGTCTTCCAGATTGTCAAGGCGCTCGGCGGTGCCTTCGTCACGGCTGTCCGCAATAAATCGATACGCCTGCAACAACCCGGCCGGGCCGACGAACTTGTCGGGGTTCCACCAAAAACTCGGGCAGCTGGTGGAGCAGCTTGCGCACAGAATGCATTCATACAGGCCGTTGAGTTCGTCGCGTTCCTCCGGGCTTTGCAGGCGCTCTTTCTCAGGCGGGACGGTGTCGTTAATCAAATAAGGCTTGATCGAGTTGTACTGCTTGAAAAACTGCGTCATGTCCACGATCAGGTCGCGGATCACGGGCAGGCCAGGCAGCGGTTTGAGCGTGATGGTGCCGGTCAACGTGCGCATGTTGGTGACGCAGGCCAAGCCGTTTTTGCCGTTGATGTTCATGGCGTCCGAGCCGCAAACGCCTTCGCGGCAGGAGCGGCGGAAGGAGATGGCGGGGTCAATCGCCTTGAGCTTCATCAGCGCGTCCAGAAGCATGCGTTCGCTGCCGTCCAGCTCCACCTCAATCGTCTGCATGTACGGTTTGGCGTCAGTATCGGGGTCGTAGCGGTAGATTTTGAAAGTGCGTAGTGCCATGGTGTGATCTCGTGGATTTGAGCAGGCTTGGGTTGCAGGTTTGTCGCGATGGTTCGGGATGCAGACGGCCAGGGGTTGTCTAGAAGCTGCGCACTTTGAGCGGGATGGACTCCACGCTTATAGGCGTCATCTGCACCGGCTTGTAGGTGAGTTTGCTGCCCTTGCTGTGCCACAGCGTGTGTTTGTGCCACTCGGTGTCGTTGCGGCCGTTCGGGTTCTCAGGTGTGTCGCCGTAGTCGTTGACCGAATGTGCACCCCGGCTTTCATGGCGGGCCGCAGCAGACACCATGGTGGCCTCGGCCGATTCGATCAGGTTTTCAACTTCAAGCGCTTCGATGCGCGCGGTATTGAAGATCCTGGATTTGTCCTTGAGATTGATGTTGTTGACGCGCGTGCGCAGCGCCGCAATCTTGGCCACGCCTTCGTCCATGCTGGCCTGGGTGCGGAACACCCCAGCGTGCAGTTGCATGGTGGCGCGGATGTCGTTCGCCACGTCCTGCGCATATTCGCCGCTGGTGGCGTTGTCCAGGCGCTCAATGCGGGCGATGGTCTGGTCTGCGGCACCGGCTGGCAGGCCCTTGTGCGAAGTGGTCTTGTTGAATTCAACAATGTGGTTGCCAGCCGCGCGGCCAAACACCAGCAAATCCAGCAGCGAGTTGGTGCCCAGCCGGTTCGCGCCGTGCACGCTCACGCAGGAGCATTCGCCCACGGCGTACAGGCCGTTGACTACAACGCTCTTGTTGTCGGCGTTCTGCGTGACCACCTGGCCGTGGATGTTGGTGGGGATGCCGCCCATCTGGTAATGGATGGTGGGCACCACGGGAATCGGCTCTTTGGTGATGTCCACATTGGCAAAATTATGACCAATCTCAAACACCGAGGGCAGGCGCTTCATGATGGTGTCTGCACCCAAATGGGTCATGTCCAAGTTGATGTAGTCCTTGTTGGGACCACAGCCACGGCCTTCCTTGATCTCCTGGTCCATGCAGCGCGACACGTAATCGCGGGGTGCCAGGTCTTTGTAAGCCGGCGCATAACGCTCCATGAAGCGTTCGCCATTGCTGTTGCGCAAAATAGCGCCTTCGCCGCGGCATCCTTCGGTCAGCAGCACGCCCGCGCCTGCGACGGCGGTGGGGTGGAACTGCCAGAACTCCATGTCTTCCAGGGGAATACCGGCGCGCGCTGCCATGCCCAGGCCGTCGCCCGTGTTGATGAAGGCGTTGGTCGATGCAGCAAATATGCGGCCAGCGCCGCCCGTGGCTAAAAGCGTGGTCTTCGCCTCAAAAATATGCACTTCGCCGGTTTCCATTTCCAGCGCGGTCACGCCCACCACATCGCCATCTGAGTCGCGGATCAAATCCATCGCCAGCCATTCGACGAAGAAACTGGTTTTTTCTTTCACGTTTTGCTGGTACAGGGTGTGCAGCATCGCGTGGCCGGTGCGGTCAGCGGCGGCGCAGGCGCGCTCAACCGCTTTTTCGCCGTAATTGGCGGTGTGGCCACCAAACGGGCGCTGGTAAATTGTGCCGTCGGGGTTGCGGTCAAACGGCATACCCATATGTTCCAGGTCGTACACCACTTTGGGTGCTTCACGGCACATAAACTCAATCGCGTCCTGGTCGCCCAGCCAGTCAGAGCCCTTGACGGTGTCGTAAAAATGGTAGTGCCAGTTGTCTTCGTTCATGTTGCCCAGGCTGGCCCCAATGCCGCCTTGTGCAGCGACGGTGTGCGAGCGGGTGGGGAAGACCTTGGTCAGCACGGCCACGTTCAGGCCGGCGCGCGCCAGCTGCAATGAAGCGCGCATGCCAGAGCCACCGGCCCCGACAATAACGACGTCAAATTTGCGTTTGGCTATAGAAGAAGTCATGAAAAAATACCTCGGAATACCTTGGGAAATGCCGTAAATCTGGAATGAAACAGTACTCGGGCGGGCGGGATCACAAGCGCCACAGCACCTGGATGGCCCAGCCTGCGCAAGCTACCAGCCAGACGATGGAAAAAATCTGCAGGCACAGGCGCAAGGCCACGCTGGACGTCACGTAGTCCATCCAGATGTCGCGCATGCCAACCCAGACGTGGTAAATCAGCGCAACAATCACCGAGAAAGTCAGTACCTTCATCCACTGGCTTGAAAAAATTCCGGCCCATTTGTCGTAGCCCATCGGACCTTTGGAGATGAGAATCTGTGCCAATACGATGACGGTGAACAGGGCCATCAAGCCCGCCGTGACGCGCTGGGCCAGCCAGTCGCGTAAACCGTAATGTGCGCCTACAACAATGCGCCTGGAGCCGTAGTTGACTGATTTAGCTGACATGGGTTTCCCGAAAAATTGAGGAGTATGAAAAGTAGCGGGCGGTCTCAATGCGTGGATGTGCCGTGGTCAATAGGAACCAAACAGCTTGGCTCCGAGAATAAACGTCAGCAGAACACTCAGCACCAGCGTGACCGTGGCCGATGTCTTGCCAAATTCCTTGCTGACCGCTTCGTGGCTGATGTCCATCCAGAGATGCCGCAATCCCGCGATAAAGTGGTGCAGGTAAGCCCAGATCAGGGCCAGGGCCACCAATTTGATGAGCACGCCTGGCACAAAGCCGATGCCTTTGCCAAAGGCGCTGGTGAAACGCGCAAACGAGATTTCGCTGGACACCGACACGTCAAACATCCAGATGATGAACGGCAGCAGCAAAAACATGATGAAGCCGCTGATGCGGTGCAGGATCGACACGATGCCCGCTGCCGGAAGCCGGTAAGACGGCAGGTCGGTAAAGACGTTGATATTGCGGAATTCAGGCCGTTTGGGGCGGGGGGCAGATGCCAACTCGGTCATGTAGGGGCTTTCTAGTTGATCAGTATTTTCTAATTATTTGCGCATCGGCACGCAAAATTCTATTGCAATGCAGCAAACTGATGCGGGGCTTACAGAAAATTCCCCTGTCGGCCACTGCGTTTCCCCGACTGGGTCTTCCCTGCGAATCGTCTGCGCTGCCGACCTGAATGTTGGCGACCTCAATTAAGCTCATTGCGGTAGTGGTGATCATCCGTCAGGTACAGGCCCCGGCGCATTTCCATGGGCACGTTGTTGTAGGTGAAGGCAACCCGCTCCACGCTTAGAAGCGGCGTGTCATGCCCGACTTTCAACAGCTGGCGCTGCGCTGCGTCCGGCAGCACGGCGCGTATTTTTTCGGTGGCGCGCACCATGCGCACGCCAAACTCGGTCTCAAACAGGGCGTACATCGGGCCGTGGTAATTGCTGAGCCGCTCGGCTGTCAGGCCCTTGAAGGGGCCACCGGGGAGCCAGAGGTCTTCCAGAATGGTCGGGCGACCGGCAAATGACAGCACCCGGCGCACTTGCCACACCGCGTCGCCCGCGCGCAGCGCCAGCGCTTTGGCAACATCGCTTGAGGCACGCAGGCGCTTGCAGTCGATGATTTCGCGCTCGGCCGGGCCTTCGCTGCGGCTGTCGCCTGCGTCGGGCATCAGTTTCAAAAACCGGTATTGCACCATCGCTTCGGCATGCGTGGCCACAAACGTGCCCCTGCCCTGACGGCGCACCAGCAGGTTGTCAGACGCCAGTTCGTCCACCGCCTTGCGAACGGTGCCCTGGCTGACGCGAAAGCGCGTGGCCAAGTCCATCTCGCTGGGAATCGATTCGCCGGGCTTCCACTGGCCAGCTTGCAGGCTTTGCAATATCAACGCCTTGATCTGCTTGTATAGCGGGCTGAAAGAGGGCGTCAAAGAGGAAGTTAAGGCAGACGTCAAGTGGGCAGGCGCTGGCTGCCCTGCCGCTGGTGTGCCGGAGGGGGCCGTAACAGCTGCAGGGTCGGCGATTGAGGCGCTTGTCTGGTTCATGGTTTCTGGCCTGAATCATATCTTATATAAGACATAAGACAAGTTGACGAACGGGCGCTTTCAAGGGTAAACTCGCACGAGAATTTTTCTTCGCCTACCAACCCTTTCTGGAGTTCCCCATGAGCAAAAAACCCGTCCGCGTGGCCGTTACTGGTGCCGCTGGTCAAATTGGTTACGCCATCCTTTTTCGCATTGCCTCCGGCGAGATGCTCGGCAAAGACCAACCGGTGATTTTGCAGTTGCTTGAAGTGCCCGTCGAAGGCCCGCAAAAAGCCCTCAAGGGCGTGATGATGGAGTTGCAAGACTGCGCCTTCCCGCTGCTGGCGGGCATGGAAGCCCACGGCGACCCCATGACCGCTTTCAAAGACGTGGATTACGCGCTGCTCATTGGCTCGCGCCCGCGCGGCCCCGGCATGGAGCGCGCCGAGCTGCTGGCGGTCAACGCCCAGATTTTCACGGCCCAGGGCAAGGCCCTGAACGCTGTGGCCAGCCGCAATGTCAAGGTGCTGGTGGTAGGCAACCCGGCCAACACCAACGCCTACATCGCCATGAAGAGCGCGCCTGACCTGCCACGCAAAAACTTCACCGCCATGCTGCGCCTGGACCACAATCGCGCGCTGAGCCAGTTGGCGTCCAAAACCGGCAAGGCCGTTGCGGACATCGAAAAACTGGTGGTCTGGGGCAACCACTCGCCCACCATGTACCCGGATTACCGCTTTGCCACCATCAACGGGGCCAGCGTGAAAGACATGGTCAACGACCATGGGTGGAATGCCAACACATTCCTGCCCACCGTGGGCAAGCGCGGGGCCGCGATTATTGAAGCACGCGGTGTTTCATCAGCGGCCTCTGCGGCCAATGCGGCCATAGACCACATGCGCGACTGGGCGCTGGGCACCAACGGCAAATGGGTCACCATGGGCATTCCGTCCGACGGCCAGTACGGCATTCCCAAAGACGTGATGTTCGGCTTTGCCGTGACCTGCGCGGGCGGCGAGTACAAGCCGGTCGAGGGCCTGGCCATTGACGAGTTCAGCCAGGGCTGCATCAACAAGACGCTCAAGGAATTGCAGGACGAGCAGGCCGGTGTGGCGCACCTGCTCTGACAGTGAGTCAGAGGCTTGCTTGCCTGCATATCTGATCTGAAGCCTGTCCAGAGCTTTTGACTGTCCGTCACTTTATTCGTCGCCTTACCGGAGTCTCACCATGAAACTATTCTCTTTTGCCCTGTTGACGGCCCCGCTTTTGACGCTTTTGCCGACGCTTTCATTGGTGCTGTCCTTTGCGGTGACTCCCGCAGCGAATGCGCAGACGCCAGCAGCGTCGGGGCAAAAAGCTGCACCGTCCAGCCGGACGCAG
>JAYVNK010000592.1:0-2749 GCA_043758475.1 Comamonadaceae bacterium
CCTGGGCCGCTTCGGCAACGACCTGCGCCACTGGGGTTATGGCACATGGATGCCGTTCCACCAGCGCGAATTTGCCAACGCCGCCAACTGGAAGCTCCCGTTTGAAGGCAATCTGGAAACCTACCATTTCCAGTACGCCCACCGCAACAGCATTGCCGGACTGTTCTATGACAACCTGCTGATGGCTGACCACGATGGGCCGCATCACCGCATTTTCCTGCCCAAGCGCAGCATTGAAACCCTGCGCGGCCTGCCACAAAGTCAATGGCAGGCAGGCCTGCACGCCAACATCATTTATTTCTTTTTCCCCGCTACCTTCATCCTGCACGAGGGCGACCACGCCAACGTCTTCACGGTGCTGCCCGAAGCTGTGGACCGCTCGCGCGTGCTGGGCACCACGCTGGTCCCGGCAATGCCAGTCACCGACAAAGCCATCAACTACTGGCGCAAGAACGTGGATTCGTTTTGGGGCGCGCTGGATGAAGACTTCGCGCTCGGCGTGTCAGCCCAGTCCACGCTGGCCAGCGGAGCCTCCCGGGCGCTGTATTTCGGCGCGACGGAGTGGTGTTCGGCGAAATTTCACTCCGATGTGGAGAATGCGATCCGCGAGTCAGAAAACATACTGGATCCGCGTCGAGACCATATACCCGTTGACCGAGTAAATTGATCCATACAGTCACGCTTTGAATGTGCGCGGCCTGCCCGGCTTCTCGCGCACTTACGCCAGCGTGTGCAACGGAATGTCTTTGTCCACCGCCAGCAGGTTCAACTGCCCGCGAGTCTGCTTTGCAAAATAGTCGGCAATGCCGGCGTGCGTAGCCGGTGCGAACATGCTGAGCATGTTGACGTGCGCCACACCCGCCGCCAGGCACAGTGCTTTGGCAAAGTGCGGCTCCAGCGCGGCCACCGCCACACGGCCGTCTTTGCAGGGGTAGACACGGTAGCCCGCATGGCCTCCGCCCACCGAGCCACCCATGTCGTTGGTGCCATTCGCGCCCGGTGGCCGCGTCAGGCCCCAGGTGCGGGGCAGGGCGAGGTAGGCGGCGGTGTCGGCCAGTGCTACTTCGATGAACACGCCTTTGCCCATGCCGTTATTTTTTGCCGCGCTTTTGGATTGGAGCAGCGTCGCTGTCAACACCGCTTCGCTGGCCATCACCGAGCCGCCCATGTCGGCATACAGCGTGGGCGGCAGGGCCAGCCCGTCGACGAGGCCGTTGTCTGCCAGATAGGTCAGGTCATGGCCGGGCTCTTCGGCCCGCGCGCCGGGTGCGCCCACGATGGCTACTTGGGACAGCGTGGGGTAGCGCTTGTGCAGGGCCTTCCATTCAAGCCCCAGCTTGACCAGCGCTGACGGGCGAAACGAGGTGAGCAACACGTCGGTCTTGGCCAGCTCGCGGTGCAAGGCCTTCTGGCCTGATTCCGTCTTGAGATCGGCACTGAGCACCCGCACGCCCTGGTGCAACTGCGCGTAGGCGGCCTTGTTGTAGTAGCCCATGGGGTCACCCGGTGTGCCAGGCGGCAGGTCTTTGGGCGCGGGCGGCTCCAGCTTGGCGCACGTGGCCCCCATGGCGTGGCAGCGCATCAGCGCCGCTGGGCCGGGCAGGTTGAGCGCCAGGCTCAAGATGCGAACGCCTTTGAGCGGGCGCAATGCGGGTACTTCGGCAGGTGGCTTCGCTGGTGCAGCTACCTTGGCAGAGTCTTTGGCTGGCGACTTGGGCGAAGATTTCGGTGCAAGTTTGAGAGAATTCATTTGCTATTATATAAGTAGCTAACTATGCAAACAGTACAATGGGTATAGCCCTATTTTGTTCCGGAAATACGAAAAAAGGCTAACACCACAGTTTCAGCGGCTCCCACGTCAGGTTTTTGCCGGAATGGCGTCTGCCCTGGCCGAAGGTTACCTGAGTTGGCAATTCTCATTCTGAGTTATGCAGAGGGTCCCTGAATCAAGCGGTGCCAGCGCAGGAGCTTTCAATGCAGAAAAGCATCGTGTGTCGGCGCTGCTTGTCGGATGCTCGGCTCTGGCCTGCGGCGTGCCATACGCAGCGCAAGACACTTACCAATGACCTCAAAGTTTGAGCCATTTGCGGTGTTTGCATAGCGCAACCTGCCAGACTCGACCATTCAGTTGAATGATATTAAAATAATAGCTAACTATTCATATAATACGAGGGCTACAGACACAAATGATAGTTAACAATGGAACGCTTGACTGATGTCAGCTCAATCCAGTTCCAGGGGCAGCCCTACGTAGTTTTCTGCTAACGTGGTGGATGCCGCCTTCGAGTGCACCAGGTAGTCCAGCTCGGCCTCCTGCATCTTCTGCCCGAAGCTTTCAGCGTCTGGAAAGCGGTGCATCAGCGAGGTCAGCCACCAGGAGAAGCGCTCAGCTTTCCACACCCGGCGCAGGGCACGCTGCGAATAGGTGTCGATGCCGCCACGGGATTTTTCAAGGTAAAAATCGATCAACGCATTGGATAAAAATTTCACGTCGCTGGCGGCCAGGTTCAGGCCTTTGGCGCCGGTGGGTGGCACGATGTGCGCGGCGTCACCGGCCAGAAACAGGCTGCCAAAGCGCATCGGCTCGGCCACAAAGCTGCGTAGCGGGGCAATGCTTTTCTCGATGCTGGGGCCGGTGATGATGGCGTCGGCCAGCGCTGGGTCCAGCCGCCTGCGCAGCTCGTCCCAAAACCGCCGGTCGCTCCACGCCTCCACCTTGTCGTCGATGGGGCACTGCACGTAGTAACGG
>JAYVNK010000593.1:0-8595 GCA_043758475.1 Comamonadaceae bacterium
GGTCAACGGGTAGGAGCAGGTTTTGACGACTTTGCTCTCGCCTTTTTTGGTGAGCAAATCCATCATCACCCAGGTCTGTTTGGCCCCAATCGCCAGGTCCATGGCGCCGCCCACGGCTGGGATGGAACCGGGCTCGCCGGTGCTCCAGTTGGCCAGGTCACCGGTGGCCGAAACCTGGAAAGCGCCCAACACACAGATATCCAAATGGCCGCCGCGCATCATTGCAAAGCTGTCGGCATGGTGGAAGAAGGCACCGCCTTTTAGCAGCGTGACGGGCTGCTTGCCAGCGTTGATCAGGTCGTAGTCCTCAAGGCCCGCCGCAGGGGCCGGGCCCATGCCCAGGATGCCATTTTCACTGTGCAACAGCACCTCTCGGCTAGCCGGGATGTGATTGGCGACCAGTGTCGGCATGCCGATGCCGAGGTTGACCGTGGCACCTTCCGGGATGTCTTGCGCCACACGGGCGGCCAGTTCGTCTTTGCTTTGTTTTTTATAGCTACTCATGCAGTATCCTGTGGGGCTAGAGGCTTATTTGGTGGTTGTTTTTCGGATTCGGGTGCCAGAAATTGGGGTCGGGGGCAGAAATTGGGGTCAGATCCCAATTCAGGACGACCCAACCTCCGGAGCTTCTTTCGTTGAACGAAATTGGGCTCTGACCCCAATTTCTGACCCCAATTTCTTCAGTCACGCCGCCAGCTTTTGGCCACCCGCCTGCGTGGTCACCCGGGCGATTTTGACGATCTGGTGGACGAAGATGCCGGGCGTCACAATGTGCTCGGGGTTCATCTCGCCCAACGCCACAATCTCATGCACGGTGGCCACGGTTTTCTTGCAGGCGGTCGCCATCACCGGGCCAAAGTTGCGCGCTGCCATGCGGTACGTCAGGTTGCCCCATCGGTCGCCACGATCAGCCTTGACCAGCGCGACATCGCCATAAATGGGGTATTCCAGCACGTACTGTTTGCCGTTGATCTCGCGCGTTTCCTTCAACGACCCATCAGCGTTTTTGGCAAGCTCAGTGCCAAACCCGGTGGGTGTGAAAAACGCGCCGATGCCGGCCCCGGCGGCGCGGATGCGCTCGGCCAGGTTGCCTTGGGGCACCAGTTCCAGCTCCAGCTTGCCGCTGCGGTAGAGCCCATCAAACACGTAAGAATCCGCCTGGCGCGGAAAACTGCAAATCACCTTGCGCACCCGGCCCGCCTTGAGCAGCGCAGCGAGGCCCGTCTCAGCATTGCCTGCGTTGTTGTTGACGACGGTGAGGTCTTTGGCACCCTGGGCGATCAAGCCGTCAATCAGCTCGTCAGGAATGCCGGCCGAGCCAAAGCCGCCAATCATGATGGTGGCGCCGTCGGGGGTGCCGTGCAGCGCGACTTCGATGTTGCTGGCGATTTTGTCGATCATGGGCGGCTCAAAAAAATGGGGGGACTCAATGAATGGCAGGGCGCAATGTCAGCCACCGCGCTGCATGCGATTTGACCCGTGCTTCACAAGGGAGAGCGTCACTTGGCAGGCGTGTGATTCTCATCGAGGAAGAGTTGCACCTCCCGGAACAGGCTCATGCGGTTCTTTTCCATGATCAGCGTGTGGGTGCCTTCGCCAATTTCAACATAGCGCTTGTAGGGCGCGCCGGTTGAGCTTTGGAAACAGGGCTTGCGCCATGTAAGCGGGCGTATCGAGGTCCCACTCGCCCTTCACAAGCAACACGGGCACCTTGATGTCCTCGACCTTCCATGGGATCACACCGTTGGCCCAGTATTTGGCCCCGTCGGCCACCACGCCGTTGGGCGCGCGCAGCACCGGCGGATTTTGCTTCATGCCCACGGGGTCAGTGGCGGACGTCGCGGCGGCCCAGGCTTCGAACCAGCCCGCAGGAATCAAGTCGGCCTTTTTGTTGTCGGCCACGCCAGCCAGCCAACGCGCCTTGGCCTGCGCCATGCTGACCGAACGATAGGCCTCAATGGGGCCGGGAGCGACTGTCACAAGCGAGGGTGTCTGGCGAATCCACACCGGCGCATAAAGCACCAGTTTTTCTATTTTGTGGCTGTTCAGGCTGGCGTACCACTGCATGATCGCCGTGCCCCACGACCAGGCCAGCAGGCTCACCCTGTCAATGCCGCGGCGCTTCTTCACAAATTCGACCACCGCATCGACATCGCGCATGGCTTCTTCGGTGCCGGCGAACGGCGCGCTTTCGCCTGCGGGCCGGTCCATCTGCGCGGGGCGTGTCGAGCCGCCGTAGCCGCGAACATCCAGCAGATACACGTCATAACCACGCTGTGCGATGTAGTCCATCCACGAGGTCCCGTCAAGCTTGAGGTCAAACGCCGTCTCGGACGGGTAAGTCGCGCCATGCACGTAGATGACGGTCTTGGCAGGCGAGAACTGCGTCATGTCGGCCGGGCGTTTGTTGCGCACATAAATCTGCACGCCTGCATCGCTTGGCACGCGGAACTCCTCCATCACGATGCCGCCCGTGGCAGTTCCGGGCGCGGAGGCGCAGCCGGCCATCAAGGCCAGCGCGCCCAACAGCAACAAAAATCGTCCAAACATGAGGCTCTCCCGGTGCGTTGATTCATGCAAACTGACAGCGTGGCAAATGAACCGCAAATCACTTTAGCATGGTCGCAGGTGCCGCTTTGCGGCGAGCTTGCGAGCTTCGCCCGGGTTTCTTTGCAGCATGCCGCCAGGGAAGCAAAGAGGGGCGACAATTAAAACCATGCTGTTCCAACCGTCACAGGCCGACGTCCGCCGCTTTTTCTGCTCGGTTTACGCCAAAGCCCTCGCCAACCAACCACTCGAAGCTATTGAAAAAATAGCTAGCCTGTGGATTGACGAGCACCCCGAATACCAGGCAGTGCTGGCCGACGTGGACGCCGCCCTGCTGACCATGGCCAATGCAGAAGCGGGCAAGACCAACGCCTTCATGCACCTGAGCATGCACCTGGCCCTCAGTGAGCAGTGCAGCATCGACCAGCCGCGCGGCATCCGCCAGGCGGTGGAACTGCTGACCGCGCGGCGGGACTCTTTGCACGACGCGCACCACGAGGCGATGGAATGCCTGGGTACCATGGTTTGGGAAAGCCAGCGCGCCGGGCTGCCGCCGGATGGCGCGGCGTACATTGACTGCGTGCAGCGGCGGGCAACGCGGGATTGAGAGCTGCGCCCTCACGCGGTGCGCAGGCGCGCTATTTGTCAGTGGCTTTAAGCAGACGGCGCAAACCGGAATGAGCCTTCAGTCATGCGGTTGCTGCCTCAAAAGAGGCAACCGGTACCTCACGTTTGATTGCTAGCGATTTGCGAAGCGCCTTGATTCGCTCAATTTCATGCATGGTTTGAGCTGAAAAATACGACTCCCCGCAACTTGGGCACGACCACATGGGGATTGCTTCAATGACCATCAGGGCAGCGCCCGCATCGAAGCTTCGCGTCACGTGCTTTAGCTGAACTGAGCCACTGCCGCAGCTCGCGCACGAGCGCTCAACAGAGGTAGACAGTGACGACGAAAAGTTTGCCCGTGAAGCCGACTTTGACAACCGCTTCGGCTGACTCTCCAGCAAGGGTGATACCTTCGACGACGTATTTGACTTCGCGCGTTCGGGAATCTCTTTGATGGGCAGCGACTTGGCCCGTGAGGATGATGTTTTCGAGGTCGAGGATAGTGAGGTGGTCATCTTCAAGCTCTTCGGCGGCATGGGTTGAGACGAAATATTCAGCGTGCGGATCAGGTGTCGAAAATGGCTGATGGTTGCTTGGGCCATGACCGCTAGTGTAAGGACTCGTGGTTACACCCGTATCTGCTGCATTCCATTGCCGATACGCCAATACGCCGATCTAGCACAACCTCAACTGGCAGTCGGCAACATTGTCCAGCCGTCGGTCCCTTGGGTTTCAAGTAACTTGGCTCGAATGACAGGAATGAATTTTTGCGAGGGGCTTAGGTCGATCAGAAATGACTGGTCCAGCGGGGCAAGGCCCATGTTGCAGCGTCTGCACACCACGGTGCCGGGTAGTGTCAGGTGGGCAGAGCACCCTAGCGCCTCGGGGAAAATATGTTCCAAGTCCTTGTCGGTGGTGGGACGTGAACACCAGATGCAAGTGTTGTTGTTCGACATTGTTCCGATGGCTTTGTCAAAATGCCAATTGTTACTCGCTGGGGAAAAAGTTGATCAAACCACGAATGAAGTGCTGTAGCGCGGTGCTCGCATGGCCTTGGGGTATGACGACAGGGAGCGTGATTTAGGTGCGCCAGCCCGAGCCGAAACGATGACTTCAAGCAAATTTGTGATTCGCATGGCCTTTGATTGCACACCCCGTGAAAACTGACATCCTCGTTCTCGGCGCCGGCATGGTCGGCACTTGCACGGCCCTGCACCTGGCGCAACGCGGACATTCAGTGGCACTGGTTGACCGGGGTGCGCCGGGTGGCGAGACGTCCTATGGCAACTCCGGCATCATCCAGGGCGAAGCGGTGGAGCCCTATGCGTTTCCGCGCGATTGGGCGTCGCTCTTGCGGGTGGCATTCAAGCGGGGAATGGATGTCAATTACCACTTTGGCGCGCTGCCCTTTGTGCTGCCGCATCTGGCGCGCTATTGGCATGCGTCCGGGCCGTCGCGCTACCCGCGCATTGCGGCCGAGTTCAGCCGGTTAATTGAGCACGCCATCGCAGAAAATGCCACGCTCATTGCGCAGGCCGGGGCCGATGCCTTGGCGCGCCGTACCGGGTACCGCACGGTGTTCCGCACTGCGGCAGCGTTTGACCTCGCGGTCAGCCGGGTCACCGCTCTGGCGCGGCAATATGGCGTGCGGCATGGGGTGCTGGACGCAGCCGCACTGTCGCAGGCAGAGCCCGCCTTGCATTCGCCACTGGCTGGTTCAATTCACTGGCTGGACCCTTGGTCTGTCACCGATCCTGGCGCTCTGGTGGCCCACTACGCGGCGCTGTTTGCCCGCAGCAAGGGCCATTTTGTGCAAGCTGATGCCACCACCCTGCGCCAGCACGGCGGCGGCTGGCGGGTGATGACGCAGAACGGTGCGTTAGAGGCGCAACATGCCGTGGTTGCCCTGGGGCCGTGGGCTGACACTGTCACCCGTGCGCTGGGCTACCGGCTGCCGCTTTTTGTCAAGCGCGGGTACCACCGGCACTATGCTGCGGGGGCTGTGGAGGGCGCGCCAGCCAGGGTACGTTCAGCAGCCGTGGAAGGTATCGCAACTGGAGCCGGGCCAGATGCCTTGGCAATTGAATCAAATGCCAACACCCGGTCACTCTCCATGCCGCTGCTGGACGCCGAGCGCGGCATGGTACTGGCGCCCATGTTGCGCGGCTTGCGCATCACCACCGGCGCAGAATTTGCCCGCATGGGCGCAGCCCCGACCCCGGTGCAGCTTTACAAAGCGGAGGCGGCTGCGCGCGAGCTGATCGACCTGCCGCCCGCTGTAGAGGCCGACCCGTGGATGGGCAACCGCCCTTGCACGCCCGACATGAAGCCGGTGATTGGCCCGGCCCCGCGCCACCCTGGGCTGTGGTTCAACTTTGGTCATTCGCACCAGGGCTTCACGCTGGGGGCGGTCAGTGGGCGCTTGCTGGCCGATTTGCTGGAAGGGAAAACACCATTTGTCGACGCGGCGCCGTATTCTGCTGCGCGGTTTGGGGGCTGAAAGGCTGGCCGCTTCAAATCAACCGTCAAATGCTATAACTAATATAGCCAACTATGTAGATATGACGAGGGCTAGAGGCAAAAAAGCCGCTCAAAATCGGCTTTTTTTGCGGCACAAACCCAATTTCAGCGGAATTTGGCCTGCGGCACTGTCTTGAGATCGCCGGGAAGGTGGCTGATGTAGTTGGCCAGCTCTTTCATCTCTGCATTGGTGAACTGCTTTGCAATGCCGCCCATCACCGCATTGCCACGCCCGACCAGCGGGTTGTTTTCTGTTTTGTAGGCCTTCAGTGCCACAAACAAATAGTCTGAGTGCTGGCCTGCAATTTTGGGATAGGTCGGGTCAATCGGCTTGCTGAAGTTGTCGCCATGGCAGGAAACGCAAGCGCCTTTTTTGACCAACGCCGCGCCTTTGGAAGAATCGTCTTGCGCCTTGGGCAGTGCCGACGCGCCAGCGGCAACGCCGTGGCCTTCGTAATAAGCGCCCAAGTCAGCCATATCCTGGTCACTCAGCGAGTACGCGACTCCTTTCATGGAAGGGTGCTTGCGCTCACCTTTCTTGTAGGCGGTCAGGGCAGAAATGATGTACTTCGCACCCTGGCCCGAGATTTTGGGCACTTTGTAAACTTCCGGAAAGCTGGCCTGGTAGCCCGCAATGCCATGGCAGCCAATGCACATGTCATTCTTCTTCTCTCCGGCTTTGACATCGCCTTTGATATCCTGAGCAATGACTGATAAGGCCGTCACAGACGTGACAACCAGAGCGAACAGGGGCAACAACAGTTTCTTCATTTTGCGCGGACAATCAGGCAGCAGCCGGGATAGGTTAACGTTCGATTATATCGACCAACTATCCCGCTCGTTTCCCAGCCACCACGCACCCACCATGAAATTCCAAGGTACCAAGAACTACGTCGCCACCCAGGACCTGATGCTGTCCGTCAACGCCGCCATCACCCTCAAACGCCCGCTGCTGGTCAAGGGCGAGCCCGGCACCGGCAAAACCATGCTGGCCGAAGAGGTGGCGCAGGCGCTCAACATGCCGCTGCTGCAATGGCACATCAAGTCCACCACCAAGGCGCAGCAGGGCCTGTATGAGTACGACGCGGTAAGCCGCCTGCGGGACTCGCAATTGGGCGATATTGACGGCGGGCAGAAGGTCAAGGACATCCACAACTACATCCTTAAAGGCGTGCTGTGGCAGGCCTTCACCACCGACCACCCAGTGGCGCTGCTGATCGATGAAATCGACAAGGCAGACATTGAATTCCCCAACGACTTGCTGCGTGAAATCGACCGCATGGAGTTTTACTGCTATGAAACCCGCGAGCTGATCCGCGCCAAACACCGCCCGCTGGTGTTCATCACCTCCAACAACGAGAAAGAGCTGCCCGACGCCTTTTTGCGCCGCTGCTTCTTCCATTACATCAAGTTCCCGGATGCCGAGACGATGAAGCAGATCATCGACGTGCATTTCCCCGGCCTCAAAAAAGAGCTGCTGACGTCGGCCATGAAGACGTTTTATGACGTGCGCAACCTGCCTGGCCTGAAGAAAAAGCCCTCCACCAGCGAACTGCTGGACTGGCTTAAGCTGCTGGTGGCCGAAGACATTCCACTGGAAGCCCTGCAGAGCAAAGACGACAAAGTCGCCGTGCCACCGCTGGTGGGCGCGCTGCTTAAAAATGAGCAGGACGTGACGCTGTTTGAAAAACTGGTGTTCATGCAGCGCCACAACCGCTGAGTTGTCGCTAGATTTCCGTTGATTTACCGCTGAACTGGGATGAAAGCATGGCATTTGTAGAACCTGTCGACCTGGAAGCGCGCGGGGTGAAGCTGGTGCCCCTGTCGCTCGCCCATGAAGACCGCCTGCGCGCCGCCGCCGCCGATGGCGAGCTGTGGAACATACGCGTCACGTCGGTACCCGAACCCGAACAGACCCGCAAATACATTGAAGACGCGCTGGCCATGCGCGAGGCGGGCAGCCGTTTTGCCTTTGCCGTTACCAATGCAGCCAACGGCACGGTGCTGGGTACCAGCAGCTACCACGACATTTTGCCCACCGTGAAGCGCGTGGAAATTGGCTACACCTGGTATTCCAAACGCTGCCAAAGAACGAATGTCAACACCACCTGCAAGCTGCTGCTGATGGCCCATGCGTTTGACACCCTGGGCTGCCACGTGGTGGGCTGGCGCACCGACAATTTCAACTTTGCGTCCCAAGCGGCAATAGAGCGCCTGGGTGCCCGAAAAGACGGCGTGATCCGCGGCCACGCAATGCGCCGTGACGGCACCATCCGCGACACCGTGATGTACAGCCTGCGCAGTGGCGAATGGCCCGAGGTGCGGGCACAGTTGATGCATGCGCTGGACAAGCCGCGTTAGCATCACATTATTGTCACATTGACTGCGCATTTTCCTGGGCGTATATACAATTGGGTTATACGTAGAGTTTTTGTGCCAAGGAGCCGTCATGAACGCCAGAATCCCAACCCAGACTTTGCCGCAGCAAACCTTGACCACTGTTTTCACCAGCGGCAATAGCCAGGCAGTGCGCTTGCCCAAGGAGTTTCGTTTCAAAGCCAGACAGGTGACGATTGAACGGCGGGGAGACGAAATTGTGTTGCGCGAGAAAAAACGCAGCTTGGGTCAAGCGCTGCGGGAGGCCTTCGCTCACCTCCCGCCATTGTCTGAGGTCGAAGCCCAAGAGTGGGATCAAGCCTTGACCAGCATCAAAACCCAAGGTGCGCTGGAAGCGCGGGCCATGGGGTCGGATGCGGAGTATTGGAAACACGATGCCGATAAGCCACAGATCGGCGGCAAACCGTTCACGAAAACTGTGGCCAAACGCCGCAAAGCGGTCGCTCGCTAGCCATGCGTTATTTGCTCGATACCGACACCTGCAGCCACATCCTGCGTGCTGGCAGTGGTGCGATATGGGAC
>JAYVNK010000594.1:0-8589 GCA_043758475.1 Comamonadaceae bacterium
CTGCACCTGGGCGTGTGGCAGTTTGATGCGTCTGTGGCCGGCCTGGGTGGCTGCCCGTATGCCAAGGGCGCTACCGGCAATGTAGCGTCTGAAGACGTGGTCTACATGCTCAACGGCATGGGGATTGAGACCGGCATCGACCTGGACAAACTGATCGACGCAGGCAAATTCATCAGCGATTTTCTGGGCCGCAAGCCCAACTCGCGCGCTGCCACGGCACTGCTGGTCAAGCGGGCGGGCTGAAGTGTGCAGGCTTCAGACATGACTGCATTTGCCATCGCTTCTAAAATAATAGCTACTTATGAAGGCTACACAAGGGCTATAGACCAATTTGTGCCCTCTCCGTGTGTTTCTGTCTGCCTGATGGGGCCTGACAGCCAGCTGTGCGACGGCTGTTTTCGAACGCTGGACGAAATTGCGGCCTGGTCTGGCATGAATGATGACGGCAAACGTGCAGTCTGGCAGCGCTTGGTGCAGCGTGCGTCAAAGGCAATATCAGACGCCAGGTCAGCCCCGAACCCTGTGCCCGATTTGGCCGCAGCACCGCAGACCAGCGCATGAAGCACATCACCTTCTACCTCGATTTCATCTCGCCTTACGCCTACCTGGCGTTTGAGAAGCTGCCCGAGGTAATGATGGGCCAAAGCTACAGCGTCACCTACAAGCCCATCCTGTTTGCGGCGCTGCTCAAGCACCACGGCCAGCTCGGCCCCGCCGAAATTGCGCCCAAACGCGACTGGACCTACCGGCAAGTGCAATGGCTGGCGCATAGCCAGGGGGTTGCGTTGCAACTGCCCGCCGCGCATCCGTTCAATCCCTTAAGCCTGCTGCGACTCGCCGTGGCCTGCCCGGCGAATGGCCAGCCGAATCGCTACGTGTGCGAAACCATCTTCCGCCATGTGTGGCAGGGCGGGCAGGATGCGGCTGATGCGGCGCGGTTGGCGGCGCTCACGGCGGGACTGGCACCGCAGCGCGACCCCGCGGGCGATGAGGCCAAAGCACAGCTCAAGGCCAATACTGAAGAGGCTATCGCCATGGGTGTATTTGGTGTGCCAGCCTTCGCGGTGGATGGCAAACAGTTCTGGGGTTTTGATGCGCTGCCGATGTTGCGCGATTACTTGAAAGAAGATGCCTGGTTTGACGGGCCTGAATGGAATGCCCCGGCGCAAGTGCAGATTGGGGCGCGCCGCAGCTAAAGTGAGGGCCGACCCAGCCCCAAACCTGTAGGGAGTACCGCTTGCCCAGTGCCTTCAATTTCTCAGCCTCGCCATTTGACTGCCTGACGCTGGACGAGCAGCGCCAGGTTCGTGATAGCGTCGATGTAGCCTATTTTCCCCAGGGCGAAATCATCCTGGCGCTGGGTGTCCAGCCAACGCACCTGTTCATCATCATCAAGGGCTTCGTGCAGCAGTTCGATGGCAACGAGGTGGTCAACACTTACGGCCCTGAGGATTGCTTTGATGGCCGTGGGCTGGTTGCCGGCAAGGTCAGCAGCCGCTTTGTGGCGGCAGAAGAAGTGGTAGCGTACCAGCTGGCCAAGCAGGCCGTGAGTGATTTGATTGCCACCAATGTCACTTTCGGCGCCCTGCTGTTTTCTGATTTGTCGAACAAGCTCAGTGTTTTGTCGAACCGGCAAGGTCGGCACGAACTGCAGTCGCTCACCATGGCCCGTGTCGACGAGGCGCTGGTGCGGCCTGCGCAAGTCGTCGATGCCGACATGTCGGTGCTGGATGTGGTCAAACACTTTCAGACCATGCGCACCGCCACCGTGCTGGTGCGGGATAGCCGCACCGATCCGCCGTCGTTGGGCATCTTCACGGCGACCGGCTTGCAGCGCGCCATCCTGCACGCCACGCCGCTGGATAGATTGCCGGTGCGCGAGATGGCCAATTTTTCCCTGATCAAGGTGGCACCTGGCGACCCGCTTGGCGAGGCGCTGGCCATCATGCTCAAGCACAAGGTGCACCGTGTGGTAGTGGCACAGGGTGACACCATCGTGGGGGTACTGGAAGCGCTGGATCTGTTCAGCTTTCTGTCCAACCAGTCATACCAGATCAATGTGCAAATCATCGGTGCCCAAGACATCGCCACGCTCAAGCTGGCAGCCACGCAAATCAGCCGACTCATCGGGCTGTTGCACCGCACTGGCACCAAGGTCAACCTGATTGCGCGGCTGGTGCAGGAGCTTAATGCCAAACTGTTCGAACGCGCTTGGCAATTGGTCGCTCCGCCCGATCTGGTGGACAACAGTTGCCTGTTCGTGATGGGCAGCGAAGGCCGTGGCGAGCAGTTGCTCAAGACCGACCAGGACAACGGCCTTGTGCTGCGCGATGGATATGTGTGCTCGCTTGATGTGGCCCAGGTGTGCCAGCAGTTCTCGCAAGCGCTGGTTGATTTTGGTTACCCGCGGTGTCCTGGCAACATCATGCTCAGCAACCCGCTGTGGTGCCAGAACGTAACCACCTTTAGCCAGCAGGCCCGCCTCTGGTGGATGACCGCCACGCCCGACAGCCTGATGACGCTGGCCATCTTTCTCGATGCCCACGCCGTGTGCGGTGACGCCGCGCTGCTGGAGCAGCTGCGCGCCGCCGTGTTCGAGGTAACCGCCGATAACGATGCCGTCCTTGCGCGCTTCGCATCCGCCGTCAACGCCTTTGGCTCGGGCAGCGGCTGGTGGACCCGCCTGCTTTCGCTCGGCGATGCCAGCCGTGCCGACAAGGAGGCGCTGGACATCAAGAAGCTGGGCACGTTTCCCCTGGTGCACGGAATACGCAGCATGGCCTTGGCGCAGCGCATTGCTGCCACCGCCACAGTGGACCGCATTCAGGCACTGGTCACTTCCGAAAAACTGCCAGCAAAACTGGCAGCTGATCTGATCGACAGCCTGCACTTCTTCATGGGGCTCAAGCTTAAGGTCGGCTTACTGGCGCTAGAGCGGGGGCAGCCGGCTACTGCCGAGATTCAGATCGACAAACTCAGCAGCCTGGATCGCGATTTGCTCAAGGACACGCTGGGGGTGGTCAAGCAGTTCAAGGCACTGCTGAATCAGCGTTTTCATCTCGAGGCGGTGTAGTGCCTTTGTCGACTTTGTCACCTCTCACCTGGGCGGCAACGCTCAAGCGTGAGTGGCTGCTGTACCACCTGGGCGATCCACGTTTTCGTTTCATGTGGGACAAGCCACCTGAGAACGAATGGGTCGCGCTGGACTGCGAAACGACCGGGCTTAACACCAAGACCGACGACATCATCTCCATCGGTGCGGTGCGTATCCGGGGTAACCGTGTCATGACCAGCGAGCGGTTGGAGTTGCTGGTGCGCCCCGATGAGAAAAAGAGCTTCGTGGTAGACAGCGTGCGCGTGCACCGCCTGCGCGCGCAGGACGTGGCCCAGGGCACCGCCGCAGACGACGCCATGATGCAGCTGATGACCTTCATCGGCAGTCGCCCCATCGTGGGCTACTACCTGGAATTTGACGTCGCCATGATCAACCGGGTACTCTTTCCGATGCTGGGCATGGGACTGCCGCAGCCAAAAATAGAAGTGTCCTCCCTGTACTACGACCACAAGTACAAACAACTCCCCGCCACCGCGCGAGACAACAGTTCGATCGACCTGCGCTTCGGCAGCCTGATGCGTGACCTCGACCTCCCCCTGTGGCCCGCCCACGACGCCCTGAACGATGCCGTGATGGCGGCGCTGGCGTTTTTGAAGTTGCGGGCGTTGAAGGGTTGAATTGAGGCAAGCACTTGGAACTTCACCTCCGCTCTCGTTCAAACCCCGTGAAGATGCCAGCACGCCGCTCGGGGCGTAAGGCTTGAGTGGTTTACGGTTGATTGCCGGACATCCGTCCGGCAATCAATTTGAAGTTCAACTCACCCCAATCAGTGACCCGATGCGCCCGAAGCACCCAGGCCGGTTTCGGAGCGCACTTGCTGTGCCTTGTACAGCCTGCGCTCTTTGGCGGCTTGCGGGCTGCGGTCCAGGATGGAAAAGAGCCACACGCCGAAAAAGCCAATGGTGACCGAGAACAAGGCTGGCGAGGAGTACGGGAACCAGGCTGAGCCTTTGGGGTTGCCCATGGTGGCTTCCCAGACGGAAGGCGAAACGATGGTCAAGCCAACGGCAGCAATCAAGCCCATGAAACCGCCAATCACGGCACCTTTTGTGGTGCAGTCTTTCCATAGCACGGACATGAACAGCACCGGGAAGTTGGCTGAAGCGGCAATGGCAAACGCCAGCGACACCATGAAAGCAATGTTCTGCTTCTCGAACGCAATACCCAGCAAGACGGCAACCAGGCCGAGGGCGAGTGTGGTCAGGCGCGAGACTTTCAGCTCGGACGCGCTGTCGGCCGAACCTTTTTTGATTACGGTGGCGTACAGATCATGCGATACAGCCGAGGCACCGGATAGCGTCAGACCCGCGACCACTGCCAGAATGGTGGCAAACGCCACAGCCGAAATAAAGCCGAAAAACACGTTGCCCCCGACTGCCTTGGCGACCAGTACCGCCGCCATATTGGCTGAACCGCCGCCGCCCTTGATAATACCCGTGGCGGTATCTGCAAACTCGGGGTTGGTCAGCACCAGCGTGATGGCGCCAAAACCGATCAGGAATATCAACATATAAAAATAGCCGATCCAGGTGGTGGCCCAGAACACCGACTTGCGGGCTTCCTTGGCATCCGGCACGGTGAAAAAGCGCATCAGAATATGCGGCAGGCCGGCCGTGCCGAACATCAGCGCCATGCCGAAGGAGATGGCTGAAATTGGGTCTTTGATAAAACCGCCAGGGCCCATGATGGACAGGCCGATCTTGGCCGCCTCCTCGGGCAGCTTGCCGCCGTTGATCGCCAGTTTGGTCTTAACGGCAACACCTGCGGCAAACAGCGCTTCAAAGCTGAACCCAAACTGTGCCAGTACCATGATCGCCATGAAGGTGACGCCAGACAGCAGCAGCACGGCCTTGATGATCTGTACCCAGGTCGTGGCAGTCATGCCACCAAACATGACGTAGATCATCATCAGCGCACCGACAATAACGACGGCCATCCAGTAGTCCAGCCCGAACAGCAATTTGATCAGGGAGCCGGCACCCACCATCTGGGCGATCAGGTAGAACGCGACCACGACCAGGGTGCCCGACGCCGCAAAAATGCGGATGGGTGCCTGCTGGAAGCGGTAGCCGGCCACGTCGGCGAAGGTGAACTTGCCCAAATTGCGCAGCCGCTCGGCCATCAGGAAGGTGATGATCGGCCAGCCGACCAGAAAGCCGATCGAATAGATCAAGCCGTCATACCCAGAGGCCATGACGGCGGCCGTGATGCCCAGGAACGAAGCGGCTGACATGTAGTCGCCCGCAATCGCCAAGCCATTCTGAAAGCCGGTAATGCCGCCCCCGCCCGTGTAGAAGTCAGCGGCCGATTTAGTTTTGGACGCCGCCCATTTGGTGATGAACAGCGTGCCGACGACAAAGATGCCGAACATGCTGATCGCCACCCAGTTGGTCGGTTGCTTTGCGACCTGGCCGAGGTCGCCGCCTGCGGCTTGAACCGCTGCAGCTGGGAGCAATGCCGTCAAGGCAGTGAGGAATTGAAGCCCCCGGTTCATTTGGAAGCCTCCTTCAGAATTTCGGCCGTGAGGCGGTCGTATTCGCCATTCGCGCGGCGCACGTAAATGCCGGTAATGACGATGGTGAAAATAATCACGCCCATCGCGATCGGGATCCCCAGCGAAGTGACCCCGCTGCCAAGGGGTTGCGCCAGAAACGGCTTGTTGAAGGCAATCAGTGCGATGTAGCCGTAATAGACCACCATCATGATTGCGGTGAGAAGCCAGCCGAAGCTGTTGCGTTTGCGGCGCAGCTCGTGGTACTTGGGATTGGCCTCAATTTTGGCCACAACAGGATCGTTCATAGGTCTTCTAAGCGTTTGTTTAAAAAGAACATCAGCCTAGAATGGCCGTTGCAACTCCCGATAGTGGTTGCTCGGACTGACTAAGTCCTTACTAGCATCATAGAAATATCAGTCATTCCCCAATCATGGGAGACAACAAATGTCAGGGTTATCACTGAATTTTTACTCAATATTTTGTAATACGAAAAACGATAAAAGGGTTATTACTTAGCCTGTAAGTTGATAACAAGGTGATGGTAAGGCGCCGTTGGCAGGCTGTCAGACACAAGTCAGAACCAGCCGACATAGTTCGTCCCATCACTCAACCCCGGGTGGTTATTTATTTTTGTTGGAGACACAAACTTATGGCAACTGCCGCTGCGCCCCGGCCAATGAGCGAAACGGAGAAGACAGTCATCTTCGCTTCGTCACTTGGCACCATTTTCGAATGGTATGACTTCTACCTGTTTGGCGTGATGTCTGCCATCATCGCCGCCAATTTTTTCTCCGCACTGGATGAAAGCACGCGTAACATTTTCGTGCTGCTGGCATTTGCTGCCGGCTTTGCGGTGCGCCCGTTTGGCGCATTGGTGTTTGGCCGGCTTGGCGACATGATCGGCCGCAAGTACACGTTTTTGATCACGATCGTGATCATGGGCCTGTCAACTTTTCTGGTGGCGTTTTTGCCTACTTACAAAACGGTGGGCATCATCGCGCCCATCATGCTGATTGCCCTGCGCATGCTGCAAGGGCTGGCACTGGGCGGTGAGTATGGCGGCGCGGCGACTTACGTGGCCGAACACGCGCCGCATGGCCGACGCGGCTTTTACACCTCGTGGATTCAGGCCACGGCCACGGTCGGCTTGATGCTGGCCTTGATGGTGATTCTGGGTGTGCGCAGCTACTACGGCGAGAAAGAGTTTGCCGATTGGGCCTGGCGCATTCCTTATGCCCTGTCAGGCATCCTGCTGGCCGTTTCTGTGTGGATTCGCCTGAAGCTCAATGAGTCGCCTGCTTTCGCCAAAATGAAGGCAGAAGGCAAAACCTCCAAAGCGCCGCTGTCGGAATCATTTGGCCAGTGGAAAAACCTGAAGATTGTCATTCTGGCCCTGATCGGCTTGACCGCAGGCCAGGCCGTCGTCTGGTATTCCGGCCAGTTCTACACGCTGTTCTTCCTGCAGACCTTCCTGAAGGTCGACGGCCCCACAGCCAACGTGCTGATCGCGGTATCGCTCATCATTGGCACACCGTTCTTCATCTTCTTCGGTGCCCTGTCGGACAAGATTGGCCGCAAGCCGATCATCATGGCCGGTTGCCTGCTGGCGGTCGTCACCTACTTCCCGCTGTTCAATGCGCTCACCACCTATGCCAACCCGAAGCTGCAGCAGGCGATTCAAAAATCACCAGTGACCGTGGAATCTGACCCAGCCAACTGCAACCTGATTTTGAACTTGACGGGCACCGCCAAATTCACTTCAGCCTGTGACCTGGCGCGTGTTTACCTGTCCAACGCGGGCGTGAACTATGACCTCGTGCCAAAAGCCGGTGCTGTGGCCGCTGTCAAGGTGGGGGCCAAGGCCATTGCGGGCTACGACGCAACGGCTGCAACCGCCAAGGAAGAAAAACCAAGGTTTGAGAAAGAGGTCCGCGCAGCACTCAACGACGCAGGCTACCCGGCCAAGGCGGACCCAATCCCCCTTGGCTCCAGCAACTGGCTGATGCTGGTGCTGATCCTGACCATCCTCGTCATCTACGTCACCATGGTGTACGGGCCGATTGCAGCCATGCTGGTGGAGATGTTTCCCACGCGCATCCGCTATACGTCGATGAGCCTGCCGTACCATGTAGGCAACGGTTGGTTCGGCGGTTTTCTGCCGGCCATTTCGTTCTCGATCGTCGCAGCGCAAGGCAATATTTACAGTGGCCTGTGGTACCCGATCATCATCGCGACCATGACGTTTGGGATTGGCATGATGTTCGTGCGTGAAACCAAAGACGTCAACATTTACGCCAACGATTAAGCGATAAAAATATAAAGCGCTCTTCAACAGGCCCTCCTGCGGTGAGGGCCTTTTTCATGATTGGACTGATATGTGGAAAATTGCCATCGGATTTGTGATTTTTGCCGCTGTGGCGCTGTACATGCTGAGCAAGGGCGGGAACATCGACATCGGGGGTGAAAAGTTGGGCGAAGACCCGGCGCACACGGCACCTGCGGCAACCCCAGCGGCTGCGCCGGCGTCAAAACCCTGACCTTGCCGCGCTGGCATGGGTGCTGCCAAGCCGGTGTTCGCGTGTTTTTCCCGTTGCGTTTGTCAGTTTGCGCGCCATAGAATGGCGGATGAATTACGTTAAAACTGAAGCTGGGCAGCAGGCTTTCCGGGAACGGTCTGCGCTTTTTTCTGCCCGCCAGCGTGCCACCTTCATCCTGTTTGACGGCGTCAAGTCGGTAGAACAGGTGCTGGCTTCCACGGCGGGCTTAGGCATCACCCGGCCTGATATTGAGCAGATGGTGACCCATGGGTTCCTCAAGGAAAATGCGGTCCCGAGTGCCTCTGAGGTGGCATTGGCACCTGCCCAACCCGCACCACCCGCTTCACCCCCACCCGCAGCGCTGCCAGTAGTCGCTGATGGCGCCACCGCAACGAACGTGGCGGCTGCGCCAGCGCCAGCACCGTCGCAGGGTGCTCAGGCCG
>JAYVNK010000595.1:0-2744 GCA_043758475.1 Comamonadaceae bacterium
CAATAGTGCTTCATCGCTGACTTGAAGTGCTGCCATGGCTTACCTCTTCTTGGAGTTGGTATCGCTACACTTTACGACACATCACTTTTAATCGCACCCCCATCCACGGCTCACTTGAACAAATCCTGACGCGCCAGAACCTTGTCATTCGGCAAATACTTGGCAGCGTCCTTGCGAAGGGCACCGATTTGTTTTGCTGTCAGCGGCCCGTCGTCGGGTTCATAAGCTGGCAAGACTTCGTCGGCAAACTTCGACAAGGCCATGTGAATAACCTGGGTTTCAGACACATCAAGCTCTGAAGCCAAGGCCTTCACCGTGCTGCGGGTTACCCCAAACCGGGTGTCTTTTCCACGGAACTTCACCAGCAGATTTTCGCTTGCTGTCAGCATACCGATTTCTCCTAAAAATATATACAAAATATATAACAAACCGTGGGTTTTGACAAGCTCAACTTCATAAGCTTCTGCACCTAGCGGCTTGCCGGGGATTGGCTAGACAAGCCCCAAACCCGTCGATACACTGAATCTGGCATCTCTTCTAGGCCCGGTCTGCGAAGGGGGCTGCATCCAAATCAAACCGGGATCAACCCACTGGGAGACATGCACATGAGCCATCGTATGCGTTTCGGAATTTTCCTGGCCCCGTTTCACAAACCCGGCATCAACCCCACTTTGGCGCTGGAGCAAGACCTGGAGTTGATCCAGTGGCTGGACCGCTGTGGCTATGACGAAGCCTGGTGCGGCGAGCACCATTCTGCGGGCACCGAGATCAGCGCCAGCCCCGAGATTTTCATGGCGGTGGCGTCGCAGCGCACACGCACCATCAAGCTCGGCACGGGCGTGGTGAGCGTGAGCTACCACAACCCGCTGTGGGTGGCTGAGCGCATTGTGCAGCTTGATCACCTCACACGCGGGCGCGTGATGCTGGGCCTGGGGCCGGGCTCGCTGCCGAGCGACGGCATCATGATTGGCCTGTCGCAGACGCAGACGCGTCCGCTGCTTGAAGACGGCCTGGCGGTCATCATGAAGCTGCTGCACAGCGATGAGCCCGTTACCTTCAAGAACGACCGCTGGGACTTGTGCGATGCGCGCCTGCATTTGCGGCCTTACTCCAACCCGCTGTTTGACATGGTGGTGCCCGCCGTTGCGTCCCCCACGGGCCCCAAGCTGGCGGGGCAGCACGGCATCGGGCTGCTGTCGATTGGCGCCACCACCGCCGCCGGTTTTGATGCGCTGGCGCTGCATTGGGACGTGATGGAGGCGCAGGCCAAGCACTACAAAACCAAGGTGGACCGCAACAAGTGGCGCTTGGTGGGCCTGGTGCATTGCGCCGAGACGATGGACCAGGCGTACCGCGATGTTGAATATGGCATCGAGCAATGGTTTGAATATTTTCAGGCGGTGGCGGCGTTCCCGCAGATGGCGATGCCGGGCAACAATGTGAAGGAGATGATCTCGTTCATCAACGACTCGGGCTTTGGCGCGATTGGCACTGCAGCCATGGTGAACGCGCAAATTGACCGGCTGTGGAAGCAATCCAACGGCGGCTTTGGCGCGTATCTGACGCTGGCCCACAACTGGGCCAACTTTGATGCCACGCGCAAGAGCTACGACCTGATGGCGCGCCATGTGCACCCGCGCTGGCAGGGGCAAATGGCAACGCAGGCGTCGGCCGACCGCGCCCGCGCCGCACGGCCCGAGCTGGCCGAAATCCACAGCAAGGCAGTGGAGGCGGCAACCCAGCGTTATGCGGTTGAAACGGCGGCGCGCACGCATTGACTGGCAGTTAAACTGGCCGCATGAAACTCTACTTTTCTCCCTTCTCCCCTTACGTGCGCAAATGCCTGGTCGTGGCGCACGAGCTGGGCTTGGACGCCCGCATCACGCTGCTGCCCTCTGCAGCGCACCCCATTCAGCGCGACCAGACCATCATCGCCAACAACCCATTGGGCAAGGTGCCCACGCTGTTGACAGATGACGGCCAGGCGCTGTACGACAGCCGCGTGATTTGCGAGTACCTGGACGACTTGGGCTGCGGCAGCCTGTTCCCCAAAACCGGGACTGCACGCTGGAAGGCGCTCACCCTGCACGCGCTGGGCGACGGTATGCTGGACGCCGCCCTGCTCGCGCGCTATGAAGACGTGGCTCGCCCCGAGGCGATTCGCTGGAAGGAATGGCGGGCAGGTCAGCTTGACAAAATAGAGACATCACTCGCGTACCTTGAAAGCGATGCGCGTGCCCTGTCGGAGCGGACAGACATTGGCACGCTGACCATTGGCTGCGCCCTGTGGTACCTGGATGTGCGTTTTACAGAGCTGAACTGGCGGGTGCGTTACCCCAAGGTTGCACAGTGGTACGCTGCCTTTGCCCAACGGCCATCGATGCTGGCGACCTGGGCGCTTTGAAGCAACAGGCACCCTGGCGCATCACTGCGCAGCACAAAACCCTGGCAAGGGTTGTTGGGGCCTGCTAGGCAGACACTTCAGCGCTCCCCGCCAGACAGCGGTCTACTGCCGCCAGGAATTTACCCACATCCAGCGGCTTGGTCAGGTACTCCGCCAGGCCTGCCGTTCCGCCTTTTTCAATGTCGCGCGGAATCGCGTTGGCGGTCACTGCAATGATCGGAATGGATGTTGTGCGCGCATACCTTTTGAGCACCTCCAGCACCTGATAGCCATCCATTCCCGGCATGTTGATGTCGAGCAAAATCAGCTCTGGCTGGTGGCTCATGGCCAATTGAATGCC
>JAYVNK010000596.1:0-8586 GCA_043758475.1 Comamonadaceae bacterium
CTGGAACCCCAAGATGGCGCCGTTTATTTTCGGCCATCGCAACAAGATCCATATCATCAACCTGGAAAAATCCTTGCCGATGTTCCAGGACGCCTCAAAATTCGTGCGTCAGTTGACGGCGCGGCGCGGCACGGTTTTGATGGTGGGTACCAAGCGCCAGGCGCGTGACACGATTGCGGCGGAAGCGCAACGCGCCGGCGTTCCTTATGTTGACCAGCGTTGGCTGGGCGGCATGTTGACCAACTTCAAGACCGTCAAAACCTCGATCAAGCGTCTGAAGGAAATGAAAGTGCAGCAGGAAGCCGGCCTCGATGCGATGAGCAAGAAAGAGCAATTGATGTTCGCGCGCGAACTGGCCAAGCTCGAAAAGGACATCGGCGGTATCCAGGACATGCTGGCATTGCCGGACGCGATTTTTGTGATCGACGTCGGTTACCACAAAATTGCCGTGCTGGAGGCCAAAAAGCTCGGCATCCCCCTGATCGGCGTGGTCGATTCGAACCATTCCCCCGAAGGCATCGACTATGTCATTCCGGGCAATGACGACTCCTCCAAAGCCGTCACGCTGTATGCCCGTGGCATCGCCGACGCCATTCTTGAAGGCCGCGCCAACGCGGTCGACGACGTGGTCAAGGCCGTGGTTGCCGCCGAGACCGGTGATGAGTTTGTGGAAGTGAATGAGGCTGCTGGCTGATTGGCCCGCCCTGCCTGAAGAGGGGGCAAATTGAAGGGGCAAATTGAAGGGGCTCTAGTGCCCCTTTTTTACGCCCCTTTTTCATGCCCCTCGCTTACTCGCTTTTTGAGTTGAACTGAACCGTACTGAACTGAATTAGGAGAATTGAAATGGCTGCAATTACCGCAAGCATGGTCGCCGAACTGCGTGGCAAGACCGATGCGCCCATGATGGAATGCAAACGCGCCCTGACCGAAGCCGAAGGCGACATGGCCCGCGCTGAAGAGCTGCTGCGCGTCAAACTTGGCAGCAAGGCCGGCAAAGCCGCCAGCCGCATCACCGCCGAGGGCGTGGTCACCAGCTATATGGACGGCACCACCGGTGCCATCCTGGAAGTCAACTGCGAAACCGACTTTGTCACCAAGAGTGACAGTTTTCTGGCCATGGCCAACGCGGCAGTGGCTCTGGTTGCCAAACACAGCCCGGTTGACGCTGCGGCGCTGGGCGCATTGGCGCACGCTCAGGACGGCTTCGGCCCGACGCTCGAAGACGTGCGCAAGGGTCTGATTGGCAAGATCGGCGAGAACATGAGCTTTCGCCGTTTCAAGCGCTTCGGCTCCGGTGCCAAGCTGGCTTCCTACCTGCACGGCACGCGCATTGGCGTGGTGGTCGAGTTTGAAGGTGATGACGCTGCAGCCAAAGACGTTGCCATGCACGTCGCCGCCATGAAGCCAGTGGCTTTGTCCAGTGCCGATGTGCCAGCCGACCTGATTGCGCGTGAGCGCTCTGTCGCCAAGGCAAAAGCCGCTGAAGACGCGGCGGTTGCCACTGCGGCGGGCAAGCCCGTGCAGACAGCCGACATTGTGACCAAGCGGGTCGAGGGCGGCGTGCAAAAATACCTCAAAGAGGTGTCGCTGTTCAACCAGGCTTTTGTCAAGAATGACAAGCTCACCGTGGAGCAGATGCTCAAATCTGCGGGCACCACGGTCAAGTCATTCACGCTGTTCGTGGTGGGTGAGGGCATCGAGAAGAAGGTCGATGACTTTGCGGCAGAAGTGGCGGCGACAGTCGCGGCTTCCAAGCAGCCCACCTGAACCATTGCAACCCGCCCAGCGAAACCTCGCTGCGGTCAGTCCACCACTCAAGGAGATCCCATGCCCATTGCCGCCCCAGCCTACAAGCGTATTTTGCTCAAGCTGTCTGGCGAGGCGTTGATGGGGGATGACGCGTTTGGCATCAACCGCGACACCATCGTGCGCATGGTGGACGAGGTGGCGGAAGTCACCCGGCTTGGGGTTCAGGTGGCGGTGGTGATCGGCGGCGGCAATATCTTTCGCGGCGTGGCGGGCGGCTCGGTCGGCATGGACCGGGCGACTGCCGACTACATGGGCATGCTGGCCACGGTGATGAACGCGCTGGCGCTGGGCGACACCATGAACAAGGCCGGTTTGACGGCGCGGGTCATGTCGGCCATTGCCATTGAGCAGGTGGTCGAGCCGTATGTGCGGCCCAAGGCGCTGCAATACCTTGAGGAGGGCAAGGTGGTGATCTTCGCCGCCGGCACGGGTAACCCGTTTTTCACCACCGACACGGCAGCGGCGTTGCGCGGCGCAGAGATAGGTGCCGAGATCGTGCTCAAGGCCACCAAAGTCGATGGTGTCTACAGTGCGGACCCGAAAAAAGACCCGTCGGCCACACGTTTTGCCAAAATCTCGTTTGACCAGGCGATTTCACAAAATCTTGGCATCATGGACGCTACGGCGTTTGCCCTGTGCCGCGACCAGAAACTGCCAATCAAGGTTTTCTCAATCCTGAAAAACGGCGCGCTCAAACGCGTGGTGATGGGTGAAGATGAGGGCACTTTGGTCTATGCCTGACAATGCAGGGTCATGAACAGAGGTTTGACAGAGGCTCGACAGAGGCTTGTATTGGACCCGACCACGGATCAAACCGAACTCGGCGCGCAAGTTTGAGGAAGAAAAATGACGATTGATGAGATCCGGAGCAGCGTCGCGGTCAAGATGGACCAGTCGATTGCCGCGTTCAAGAACAACCTGACGAAAATACGCACCGGCCGCGCTAACCCGGCGTTGCTGGATTCGGTGCAGGTGGACTACTACGGCGCCATGCTGCCCATCAGCCAGGTTGCCAACGTCTCTTTGATCGATGCCCGCACCATCGGCATTTCGCCTTGGGAAAAAGGCATGGGCGCCAAGATTGAAAAAGCCATCCGGGAAAGCGATTTGGGCCTCAACCCGGCGTCCATGGGTGATTTGATCCGTGTGCCCATGCCGGTCATGACCGAGGAGCGCCGCAAAGAGCTGACCAAGGTTGTGCGCGGCGAAGGCGAAAACGCCAAGATTGCCGTGCGCAATTTGCGCCGTGATGCCAATGAATCCGTGAAGAAAGTCGTCAAGGACAAGCTGGCGTCTGAAGACGACCAGAAGCGCTCTGAAGCCGACATCCAGAAAATCACCGACCGGCACATCATCGATATCGACAAATTGGTGGCGGCCAAAGAGCAAGACCTCATGGCGGTCTAGACATGCCCCCCACGCTGTTCACTTGGTGTAATGCGCTGGACGTGCCGATGCCAGAGGCAACCGCTCTTCGCGCTGTCCAAACCTGCCTATGCAGGCTCGGAGCCGCAGCGCTCATCCCCGGGGGGGCTAATTTTTGGCTTCGCCGCTCTTCGAGAACCAGGGGCGGCCCGTCGAAAAATTGCGTGCCGCGCGCAATTGCAATTGGCTCATGACAATGTCCAGTCTGGTACCTCACCACATCGCCATCGTGATGGACGGCAATGGCCGCTGGGCGTCCCGGCGGTTCCTGCCGCGCATTGCGGGTCACAAGCAGGGGGTTGATTCGCTCAAGCGCTGCGTCAAGGCCTGCGCGGCGCGCCATGTTGAAGTTCTCACGGTGTTTGCATTTTCGTCCGAGAACTGGAATCGCCCGGCTGAAGAAGTCTCGGGCCTGATGGACTTGCTGGCGCTGGCGATCACCCGTGAAGTTCCGCAACTCAAGGCCGATGGCGTGCGCGTCCACTTTGTCGGCGAGCGCTCGGGCCTGTCGGAAAAAGTCAGGGCCGGGCTGGCGCACGCCGAAGCCGCCACCGCATCCAATTCCCGGCTGATCCTGAACGTGTGCTTCAACTACGGTGGCCGCTGGGACATTGTGCAGGCGGCAGCGAAACTGGCAGCGCAGGGGGCCGAGATCACCGAGGCCAGCCTGGGGCGCGCCATGGCCATGGCGCACGTGCCTGACCCCGACTTGCTGATCCGCACCGGCGATGAGCAGCGCATCAGCAACTTTCTGCTCTGGCAGACGGCCTACTCAGAGCTCTATTTCAGCGACAAGCTGTGGCCAGAGTTTGACGAGGCCGCGCTGGACGAGGCGATTGCCGCCTACGTGCAGCGCGAGCGCCGGTTTGGCAAGACATCCGGACAACTTCCTGGCATCGCGGTTAAAACCCATCAAGCTGCTTGAAACAAAAAAATGCTCAAGCAGCGCGTGATCACTGCCGTCATCCTGCTGCTGATCTTGCTGCCGGCCTTGTTTTACCCGTCTGCAACGCCGTTTTTCACCGTCGCGTTGGTCCTGATATCTGCCGCAGCGTGGGAATGGGCGCGGCTGAACGGCTACGGTGCCACGGCCTCTTACCTCGCGGGCGGTGCCTGCTTTGCAGTGTGCCTGGCGTCCTGGTGGTTGGGCATGCTGCGCCAGCCTTTCCCCTACCCGGCGCTCTGGACCGGGTTGGGTGCTTTCTGGGTTGTTGCGGGGGCTTGGGCCTTGCGCAGTGGCGTACCGGCATGGTCAAAAATTCCCCAATGGGTGCGCCTGGTTGGCGGGCTGGTAATTCTGTGGGCGGCCTGGCTGGCGGTAGCCCAGGCCAGGGTCATTGGCGTCAATTTTCTGCTCTCGATTTTGTTGCTGGTGTGGGTTGCGGATATTTTTGCGTACTTCGCAGGGCGTGCATTTGGCGGGCGCATTGCAAAGCAAAAACTCGCACCCTCGATCAGCCCGGGCAAAAGCTGGGAAGGCGTGTGGGGCGGCATGGCGGGCGTGGTGGTGATGGCCAGCATCTGGGTCTGGGCCGATGCATCGCAACAGGCTGCTGTGCCCAGTCTGTACAGCCATCTGTTCGCCAAGGGCGGGTGGCTGATGCTGGTTGCGGTGGTGTTCATGGCCGCGATGAGCGTGGTCGGTGATCTGGTGGAGTCGCTGGTCAAGCGCAGTGCCGGGGCCAAAGACAGCAGTGGTTTGCTGCCGGGCCACGGCGGCGTGCTGGACCGTGTTGACGCTTTGTTGCCAACATTGCCTTTGGCCATGATGCTTTACTTCATTTGACGTTCTGCATGTCACATCCGAAGACGCGCGTCACGATCTTGGGTTCCACCGGCTCCGTAGGTGGCAGTACGCTGGACCTGCTGGCCCGCCACCCGGACCGGTTTGAGGTGTTCGCCTTGACGGCCTCAACGCGGGTCGAATTGATGGTGAAACAGTGCCTGCAGTTCAGCCCAATTCACGCGGTGATGGCCAGCGTTGCGCATGCAAAAGCACTGGAAGGCCGGCTCCGTGACCTGGAGTGCAAGACACGGGTGCTGTGGGGTGCCGACGCAATTGAGATGGTGGCCGCGCATGAACAGACAGACATCGTCATGGCGGCCATTGTGGGCGCGGCCGGCCTGGCGCCCTGCCTTGCGGCTGCGCGTGCTGGCAAGCGGCTGCTGCTGGCCAACAAGGAAGCGCTGGTGATGGGCGGCCAGGTGTTTCTGGATGCCGTGAAGCAGGGCGGTGCCACCCTGCTGCCGATTGACAGCGAGCATTCGGCAATTTTCCAGTCGCTGCCGCAAGACCCCGCTACTTGGGCGCAGCGCGTCGACAAAATCATCCTCACGGCCTCCGGCGGGCCGTTTCGCACGCGGGACCCCGCGACCCTGCGCGATGTCACGCCAGAGCAGGCCTGTGCGCACCCCAACTGGGTCATGGGGCGCAAAATTTCGGTCGACTCCGCTACCATGATGAACAAGGCGCTGGAGGTCATTGAAGCGCGGTATTTGTTCGGCGTGACGCCAGAACAGCTGGAGGCGGTCATCCACCCCCAAAGCGTCATCCACTCCATGGTGCAGTACAAAGATAATTCCGTGGTGGCTCAGTTGGGCACACCCGACATGCGGGGCCCGATCGCCTATGGGCTTTCCTGGCCTGACCGCATGGCCAGCGGTGCCGCCGCGCTTGATTTTGCTTCCATGACCGACATGACGTTTGAATCTTTTGCGACGCCCGCCCATCAAGCGCGCTTCCCCGGGTTGAATTTGGCGTGGCAGGTGTTGCGAGCGCCGCCAGGCACCACGGCTGTGCTCAATGCCGCCAACGAAATCGCGGTTGCGGCGTTTCTGGAGAAACGAATCCGGTTCGACCAGATTCACCAGGTCAATACTGAGACTTTGGCCACGGTCTTGGCCGTTGCGCCACAATCGCTCGACGATCTGCTGGCGCTGGATGCACTCTCGCGCAATGCGGCGGCAGCAGTGGCCGGGCGTATCGGCATTTGACCCGATGGCCATGAACCCGACGACCGTAAATCTGAATCACGCCAACCTGATCCCGGAATATCCATGTTGACCATTGTTGCTTTCATTGTTGCGCTGGGGCTGCTGGTGGCCATCCACGAGTATGGCCATTACCGCATGGCCATCGCCTGTGGGGTGCGGGTGCTGCGCTTCTCAGTGGGGTTTGGAAAGACGCTTTTGCGCTGGACGCCCAAGGGCTCAACCACCGAGTTTGTGCTGGCGGCTTTCCCGCTGGGTGGCTACGTCAAGATGCTGGATGAGCGTGAGGCCCCGGTGGCGCCGCAGGACCGGCACCTCGCCTTCAACACCCAGCCCTTGATGTCCCGGGTTGCCATCGTGGCCGCCGGTCCGCTGGCTAACCTGTTGCTGGCGGTGCTGCTGTACGCGGTTGTGAACTGGAGCGGCGTAGAGCAGCCCAAGGCCATCCTGGGCACGCCAGTGGCGGGCTCGGTGGCCGAGCGTGCAGGTTTGGTGGGTGCGGAGCTGGTGCAAAGCGCCGCTTTTGACGGCAATGAGCAGCGCGCGATTGTGTCTTTTGAAGACGTGCGCTGGTTGCTGACGCGTGGGGCCCTGGAAGGGCGGGACGTGCGCCTGACGGTGGCTTCAGTGTCTGCAAAAACGCCATCCAATTCGTCTATGTTCACGGGGCGCGAGGTCCTGTTGAAGCTGAGCAGCATTGACGCCCGGGAAGCCGACGCACAGCTATTTCGCAAGATTGGCATTGTCAGCCCGCTGACGCGCCCGGTCATTGGCGAGGTCATGGCCGGTGGCGCGGCGGCCAGGTCAGGGCTGCGGGCGGGGGACTTGGTGCTGAACGTGGGTACGAAGGCCATTGTTGACGGGCAGCAATTGCGCGACGTCATCCGGGCATCGGTCAGTGCTGATTCCGCAGCGTCAAGCCCGTGGAAAATTGACCGCGCCGGCGTCATCCTGCTGCTTGATGTGCGGCCCGAAGTGAAGGCCGAGGGCGGCTCGCCAGTGGGGCGAATCGGTGCGTTCGTGGGTGCGCCACCGGAGTTCGTCACGGTGCGCTATGGCCCCCTGGATGGGCTGTGGAACGGCACGGTGCGTGTGGGCGAGGTGTCGTTGCTGACGCTTCGCATGATGGGCAAAATGGTGATTGGCGAGGCATCCCTCAAAAATCTCAGCGGCCCGCTCACCATTGCCGACTATGCCGGCAAATCGGCCAGCTTGGGGTTGACGCAATACCTGATTTTCCTGGCGCTCATCAGCGTCAGCCTGGGGGTGCTCAACCTGCTGCCGTTGCCGGTATTGGACGGGGGGCACCTGATGTATTATCTTTGGGAAGGCCTGACCGGTAAAACCGTGTCTGAGGCCTGGATGGAGCGTCTGCAAAGGGGCGGCGTTGCCGTGTTGTTGCTGATGATGTCAATTGCGCTTTTCAACGACTTCTCGCGACTGCTTGGCTAACTTTTCCGGGCTGGTTTGCTGATTGTTTCAGCACGGGCCTACATGTATCAAAAAATGACATTCAAACGTTTTCGCTTGCAGGCCGTTTCTGCGGCTTTTGCTGTTGCTTTTGCGACCACCACGGCTTGGGCTGTGGACCCTTTTCAAGTGCGTGACATCCGCGTCGAAGGCCTGCAGCGCGTGGAGGCCGGCACCATATTTGCATCGATTCCGGTCCGGGTGGGAGACACCTACAACGATGACAAGGGTTCTTCTGCAATCCGGGCGCTTTTTGCACTGGGCCTGTTCAAGGACGTGCGGGTTGAAATCAATGGCGACGTGGTGGTCATCATTGTGGAAGAGCGGCCCACCGTGGCCGACGTCGAGTTCGTCGGTGCCAAGGAGTTTGACAAGGACGTGCTTAAAAAAGCCCTGCGTGACGTGGGTTTGACCGACGGACGACCGTTTGACAAGGCCCTGGTTGACCGGGCTGAGCAGGAGCTCAAGCGCCAGTACATCAATCGCAGCCTGTATGGTGCGGAGGTGGTAACCACCGTCACGCCGATCGAGCGCAACCGGGTCAACCTGTCTTTCAGCATCACTGAGGGAGAGCCCGCAAAAATCAATCAGGTCAGGATTGTCGGCAATAAGGCTTTCAGCGAGTCAACCCTGCGCAACCTGTTTGACCTTGACACCGGGGGCTGGCTGAGCTGGTACACCAAGTCTGACCGCTATTCCCGCGCCAAACTCAATGCCGACATTGAGACTTTGCGCTCGTACTATCTGGCGCGCGGCTACCTGGAATTCATTATTGAGTCCACGCAGGTTGCCATATCCCCGAACAAAAAAGACATCGCCATCACCATCAACGTGATTGAGGGTGAGCGCTTCGTCGTCTCTGGCATCAAGCTTGAAGGCAATTACCTTGGC
>JAYVNK010000597.1:0-2741 GCA_043758475.1 Comamonadaceae bacterium
GGGCCGGGCGCGGCCTGCGCCAGCGCGATGCTGGAGGTGAATTGCGCGTCAGAAAGCCAATGCGTCTGGTCCACCAAATAGCGGTGCATGTCGGGCGCGACCGTGATCGCTCCGCCGACCGCCAGCAGGGAGAGCAACATGAAATGCGTCAGCAGCGACAACCAGTCGGCAGGTGTCATGGAAATGCTCAGCATGGCGGTTGTGGCGGAAGTGATTGCGGAAGTCATCGCGGGAGTGAATGCACCCGTCAAAGCCGCAGGTGCAGCGCGCGGGCGCTACCAAGCTGCCGGTAAGCCCACACACAGGCCAGCCCGCCGACCAGCAACAGCACCCAGGCCAGGCGCAGCCGCAGAAGTGCTATAGCTATAAATATTGTAACTAACAATGCATAACAGAAGAGGGCTCCCATGGTATTTGATCGCAAAGCGCTGGTCAGCTTAAGCCCTGTGGCCGTGATCAGACCTGCCGCCACCGCGCCCATGCCGCGCAGCGCACCCTGCGCGGCAGGCAGGTCCGCAATGCCCGCAAAAACGGCTGCCAATGCCAGTACCAGCAGCAGCGGAAAAGCCAAAATGCCCGCTAGCGCCACCAGAGCGCCGCGCAGGCCAAAGTAGCGGTCCCCCATCATCAGGCACAGGTTGCCCACGTTGGGGCCGGGCAAAATTTGCGCCACGGCCCAGTCCTCCACAAACTCTTCACGCGTGAGCCAGCCCTTTTTCTCTACCAGCTCGCGCTGCGCCACGGCCAGCACGCCGCCAAAGCCCTGCAGGGCCAGCCACGTGAATGACCAGAATAGTTCGCTGAGAGATGTGGGGCGCGGGCGCGGTGCAACAGGGGCAGGGGTAGAGGGTGGGGGCGGGGTTGCCGCAGGGTCTGGAAGGGCGGTGACGGGCATGCCCAGATTATCGCCGTGGCGTGGCCAGGCACGCGATGCCGCGCAAGTCGCACAATGCGGTAATCTCAGGCGCGACCCCAAATCGCTGCAACAGCAAATCCCACAGGAAACCAGCCATGCCCTCTCAATCGCAGGCAAGTATTCAGGCAGACATTGGACTCATCGGCATCGGCTTGATGGGTGAAAACCTTGCGCTTAACATGGCGAGCAAAGGCTTCACCGTGTCGGTGTTCGACATCTCCAGTGAACGGATCGACAAGTTCACTGCGGGCCGGGGCAGTGCAAAAAGGGGTACTGACAAGCCGATTGTCGGTTGCCACTCGCTGCCAGCGCTGGTCGAATCTTTGGCCAAAACTTCGACAACACCCAGAAAAATCATGCTGATGGTGCCCGCCGGCAAGCCGGTGGACGACATCATCGACGCGCTGGCGCCCCTGCTTGCCAAAGGCGACATCCTCATTGACGGCGGCAACTCGCATTTTGCCGACACCACGCGGCGATTGAAGATGCTGGAAGCACGCGGCCTGCTGTACGTCGGCGCAGGCGTGTCGGGCGGGGAAGAAGGCGCGTTGCTGGGGCCGTGCATCATGCCAGGTGGCTCCGGCGCAGCGTGGCCGCACATCAAGCCCATCTTTCAGGCCATCGCCGCCAAGGTAGATGGCGACGTGCCCTGCTGCGACTGGATTGGGGAAGAGGGCGCGGGCCACTTCGTCAAAATGGTCCACAACGGCATTGAATACGGCGACATGCAGCTGATCTGCGAAGCCTACGACGTGATGCGCAACGTGCTGGGCATGTCGGCCGCCGAGATGCACGCCGTATTCAGCCAATGGGCCGATGGCGAGCTCAAAAGCTACCTGATCGAAATCACCCGCGACATCCTGGCCACCCACGACGGCGACGGCCTGCCGCTGGTCGACAAAATCCTTGACAAGGCGGGCCAAAAAGGTACCGGCAAATGGACCGTCAACCTGGCGCTGGACATGGCCGTGCCGCTGACTCTCATTACCGAATCGGTCTTTGCCCGCGTGCTCTCATCCATGAAAGACGAGCGCGTGCTGGCGTCCAAAACGCTGGTCGGTCCCAATAACGTTTTTGCGGGTGACCGAAAAGCCTTCATCGACGACATTGGCCACGCGCTGTACGCCGCCAAAATCATCTCCTACACCCAGGGTTACCAGCTGATGCGCACAACTGGGGAGCACTTCCGCTGGACGCTGAACTACGGCGGCATCGCCCTGATGTGGCGCGGCGGCTGCATCATCCGCTCGGCATTTTTGATCAAGATCAAGCAGGCATTTGACGCCAACCCCGGGTTGTCCAACCTGCTGCTGGACCCATTTTTCACCCTAACCATCGGCACCACACACCAGTCACTGCGCAATGTGCTGGTGCAAGCCCTTCAACACGGCACCCCCATGCCCGCCATGTCGTCCGCACTGGCGTATTACGACGGCTACCGCTGCGCCAACCTGCCGGCCAACCTGCTGCAGGCCCAGCGCGATTTCTTTGGCGCGCACCAGTACGAGCGCATCGACCAGCCGGGCGGCACGTATTTCCACACCAACTGGACGGGGCGGGGCGGGGAGACGGCTTCTGGGGTTTATGGGGGGTGAGAGATCAAAAATGCCGGTTTAGTTTGTTGGAAATATTTGACTAGGTCCCGCTTACCGCGCTTGGCAGTGTTTTGTATGTTGGCATCATTGCCAACGTGCGAGCCAAACTCATAACCAGATTCAAAAACGTGACGCCTGGCGCACGGGTTTGCCTATTTGGTGGCCATCATCGACTGGTACTCAAGGCGGGTACTGGGCTGGCGCATCAGCAACACGATGGATGCCAGCTT
>JAYVNK010000598.1:0-2739 GCA_043758475.1 Comamonadaceae bacterium
TGGCCGAAGTGCGTGGCTACACCACGCTGGGCTACAGCGGCACCAGCGCAGCGCAAAACATCAAGTCCTTCACCGTAGACGGCTACTACCGCACTGGTGACATGGGCCTGCTCAACGCCGATGGCGATTTTGTTTTTGTGGGCCGCGTCAGCGAGATGATCAAACGGGCCGGCATCAACGTTTCTCCGGCCGAGGTAGAAGCGGTCTTGCGACGCCACCCGTCCGTTAAAGACGCAGCGGTGGTCGGTGTGCCGGATGCAGCGCGCGGTGAACGCATTTTTGCCTATGTGGTTCCCGCCGATACCGCCGCTATCGCCGGATTTGATGTTGCCACATTGATGCGCCACTGCGCCACCGAGTCGTCCAAATACAAAATGCCCGACCATATTGAAGCCTGCGCCAGCCTGCCACTCACCGTCACCGGCAAGCTGCAGCGCAACGAACTGAAACAAATGGCGATCAAGCGTGCATTGGGCTTGGCAACCCCTGCTGCGTCCGCATAATTCCAATGACCCGAGGAGACAAACAACATGACCCTGCGCGACAAAGCCTGCGTCACCGGCATTGGCGAGACGGTTTACATGCGGGGCTCGCCCAAGACCGCGTTTGAGCTGCAAATTGAGTCGTCGCTCAAAGCCATTGCCGACGCGGGCCTGACCCCCAAAGACATTGATGGCATCATCCCCATCGGCCTGATCAGCGGCACGGCCGATGACTTCATTGACAACTTTGGCCTGCCTGATCTGCGCTTCTCTGCCTTGATTCCGCATGGAGGCGCCAGCCCGGCCATGGCACTGCAATGCGCTGCTGCCGCCGTTGCCAGCGGTGTCTGCAACCATGTGCTGATCACTTTTGGGCGCAACGTCAGCGCGTCAGCCAACAAAGCGGGCGCACGCATCCATCAAATGCCGCAGTTCCACTTTGTCACCGAGTTTGAGTACGCCATGGGCAACATTGCACCGGCGCAGCTATATGCCCCAATGGCGCGCCGCCACATGGAGCTCTATGGCACTACGGTAGAGCAGTTTGGCGAAGTCGCAGTGGCCTGCCGCGAGCACGCCCTGCTCAACGACAACGCGGTGATGAAGAAACCCATCACATTGGAAGACCACCGCAAATCCCGCATGATTGCCGACCCGTTTCGCTTGCTCGATTGCAGCCTGGAAAGCGACGGCGGCGCGGCCGTGGTGGTCAGCGCGACCGAACGCGCAGGCGATTTGCGCCATCGCAAGGTCTACATCTCGGGCGTGGCGACAGGTCACCCCGATTCGCCTGGTGCCATCACCCAACGGCCCGACATGACCAGCCTCGGAATTGGCAAAGCGGCCCCGCGCGCCTTCCAGATGGCAGGCGTGACGCCGGTCGACATTCAAGTCGCCGAAATTTACGACTGCTTCACTTACGCGGTGATCCGCCAGCTGGAAGACATGGGCTTTTGTGCAAAGGGGGAAGGCGGGCCTTTTGTGCAGGGCGGTCGCCTCAAACTGGGCGGTGCGTTGCCCACCAACACCCACGGCGGACTGCTGTCGCAAGCGCACGTCTGGGGCCTGAACCATATCGTCGAGCTGGTGCGCCAATTGCGCGGCGATGCCGGACGCGCGCAGGTAAGGGATGTGGAGCTCGGTTTGGTGACAGGTTACGGCGATATGGGCGATGGTGCCCTGGCCATCATGCGCAGGTGATGATGATGACGACTTCAACTTTGACTCCCGCAGCCGTGCCAAAGCCCGCGCCGCCGACCAGTGAACTCGCGCGCCCCTATTGGGAGGCCGCTGCGCAAGGCAAGCTGGTGCTGCAAAGTTGTAGCGCATGCGGCAAGGTTCGCCACTACCCGCGCCTGCTGTGTGATGCCTGCTGCTCTGATGCTGTCACGTGGGTTCCCTCAAAGGCGAGTGGAACCCTTCACAGCTGGACGGTGGCGCACCATGCCTTCCACCCGGCCTTTGCGCAGGAACTGCCCTACACCCTGGTCACGGTCGATCTCGATGAAGGCGTGAGGGCACTGGGCCGCTGGCGCACGAATCCCACCGCCCCCGCCCTGTCAATTGGCCTGCCAGTTCAGGGGCGCTTCGAGGCGCGCGAAGGCGGGGTGGATCTGGTGTTCTGGCCAACAGTCTGAAGTTATACTCACGGGTATGAAAAACGTCGCAAAGTCCAAACTGATGCCGCCCGCCCCGCGTTCGGCATCACCCGCCAACACCAACCCGGTGGAAGACATCCGTGACGCGGTGACCCGGCTCAAGCGCGAACGCATCATCGCCACCGCAGTCGAGCTGTTCCACAACAACGGCCTGAGCAACACCACGCTGGAGGCCGTTGCTGAAAAAATGAACGTGACCAAGCCGTTCATTTATTCGCACTTCAAATCCAAGGGCGACCTGCTGGCTGAAATCTGCTCGAACGGCATCCGGGCCTCGCTCGACATGATGAACCGGGTGGCAGCCTCAGAAGGTTCAGCCACAGAAAAAATGCAGGCCATGGCGCGGGATTTCATGCTGGCCGTGCTGGAAAACCAGGGCCATATCGCCATCTACACGCGCGAGCAAAAACACCTTGCCAAGGCTGACAGCGACGCCATTGACGAGATGCGCCGCGAATTTGACCGCAAGGTGTGCGCGCTGATCAATGAAGGCATGGCCACAGGCGAGTTCACGGTTGATGACGTGCAGATGGCATCGCTGGCCATTGGCGGCATTGTCAGCTGGTCTTACGTTTGGTACCGCCCGAACGGCCGCCTGA
>JAYVNK010000599.1:0-2738 GCA_043758475.1 Comamonadaceae bacterium
GCTTGCGGAAGAACTGATCCACCATATAGACCCGGCCGTCGCCATCAATGGCAATCCCGGACGGCAGCATGTATTTGGCCATGCCATCTCGTTCCGAACGGCTGCCGACCGCCAGCAACAGCTGGCCCTCCGACGTGAAGATCTGAAAATTGCCGAATGCGGCATCGACGACATACACGTTTCCATCCGGATCCGTGGCCACTTCCTTGGGCCGGGAAAATTGCCCGCCCTGACGTCCAATGTCGCCGAATGTACGCACAAACGTGCCATCGGGTTTGAACGCCTGCACCCTGAAATTGCCGCTGTCGATCACATACAGCAAACCATCCTGACCGATCGACGCGTCGATCGGCAAATTAAATTCGCCCGGTGCCGAGCCGCGTTTGCCGATGTCCAGCAGATGCTTGCCGCTTTGCGCGTCGAACACGCGCACACGATGATGCTCGTCGCTGTCAACGCCGCCGGTGTCCACCACATAGATCCGGCTACCCTCGGCATCGACCGCGATGCCGGATGGACGCATAAACCATTTTTCGCCGGCCAGCAATGTACGCAGATGTTTGCCGTCGGTGTCGTACACCTGAACCAGTTTGGCCCCGCTGTCGACCACGTACAGGTTGCCCTTGCCATCCACGTCAAGACCCAGCGGCATCGTCAGCATGCCGGGGTCGTCGTCACCGATCCAGAAAAAGCGCTGCCCCGGAATATCGAACACCGCCACCATGCGATTTTGGGTATCGCTGACATAGACGCGGCCATGATAGACGGCGACGCCATGCGGTTTACCCATCCCTTCACCGGTTTTCACTGCCCCCGACAGCATCCGGATCATGCCTGCGTTTTTTGCTTCCTTGACGACATCCGCACTGCTGTAAAAAGTGCCCTCGTAAATGAACCGCGCCTCGTCCGGTGGCGCCGGAAAGACCGGAATGGCTTCCACCTTGGGTGCCTGGGTGGGGGTCACCGCACAACTGGCCAGCAGCACAACGGCCAGCAACGGGAGAAGGCCGAACAGGGTCTTGCCGGAAATCTGTGTTTTCATTTTCACGTTTTGCATCCTCTTGTCAGACGCGAGCAACCCGGAAACACGTTGCAAGCGCATGGTGCCAACAAATAACGTGTCACTGCCTGCACAAAAAAGTCTTGAACGGCAACGACGAAAGACCGATCCTGATCAGCGCCATGTCGCCGCCAGCGAACACGGGAACGTTGCGTCGGGTTCGCTCTGTTCAAGGGTGCAAGGATAGCAGCAAGCGGCGGCGGTCCGCGCATCGAGTCGGAAACGGCGGTCCGTGCGCCACGTCCTGAGCGAGCTACTACGCGCGACGCGCGTGTATAATGGCCGACACTCATCTCCACTTCAATCAGGAGATGAACGCGCGAGCAACGATTGCAAGGGCACACAACGTAATTTGCAAATTCGGTGGCACATTGATGGCATAAATCTGAAATGGAATTTCCGCTTTAGCTTCAAACCGTTGCATTTTTACTCCCCCAAGGACAAAAACATGAAATCCACTATCCTCAGTGCTGCACTCATCGCAGGATCTTTGTTGATCGCTGCCCAGGCCCATGCCGCCAGCGGCAAGGATGTCTATAAAAGCGCATGCGCTGGATGCCATGACGCCGGCATGATGGGAGCGCTCAAACTTACCGACAAGGCAGGCTGGGCGCCGCATCTGGCGGGCAGTGCCAAACCCATGCACACTCTTGCCATCAAGGGCAAAGGCATGATGCCACCGAAGGGCGGCAAGGCTGCTCTGTCCGACGCGGATGTCATCGCCGCGGTGGATTACATGCTGGCCCAGGCCAAGCTCGCAGGCGCTTCGTCGGTCGCTCCCAAAGCCGCTGCTGCCAGTGGCAAAAAAGACGCTGTTGCCAGTGTCAAAAAAGCCGCTGTTGCCAGTGTCAAGCAAGCCCCTGCTGCCAGTGTCAAGCCGACCCCCGCCGCCAGTGTCAAGCCGGCCCCTGCTGTCCAAGCCACTGCTGTCAGCAGCAAGGGCAAGGATGTCTATAAAAGTACATGTGCTGGATGTCATGACGCCGGCATGGGGCTCATGCTTACCGACAAGGCGGGCTGGGCACCGCATCTGTTGGGCGACGCCAAAGTCATGCATTCACTTGCACTCAAGGGCAAAGGCATGATGCAGCCCAAGGGTGGCAATGCCGCTCTGTCCGACGCGGACGTCATTGCTGCGGTGGATTACATGCTGAGCCCGGCCAAGCTAGCCACGTGATCAATGGTGCTGATTAGGGTCGAGTTTCAGCTGGCTGTGAGCAGCTTTCTGTTCCCTTCTCCCCTCGGGAGAAGGAGGAGCCACGCGACGGCACTACATCTGATCGTCTAATCAGCTTAATGGTTGCCAAAGGCGCACGCTGAACCCGTGCGCCTTGCAACGGATTCCCTCGGGCAACGACGGCAGGCCGCCAGCGCCCGTGCGCATCTGCCGGACGCGGCGCGCGATTGGAGTTGATCGCCCGCTTGCAGGACAAGCACAGCCCCGATCAGATCCGCTGCCGCCTGGCCTTGCTCAGGGCCGGCCAGATCAGTCATACCATTCTTCTACCGCACCACCCGGCCACTGGGCTTGCGCGCTCCTCTGCGCCGTCATGCCGGAGAGTCCATAAATGCCCGTATCACAATGAAACTGGCTGCACCGCTCCGTCATGGGCATTTGGAAGGGTAACGCGCCATGCGCAAATTCATTGTATCGAACCTGTTGCTGCTCCTGGTTTTA
>JAYVNK010000600.1:0-2733 GCA_043758475.1 Comamonadaceae bacterium
GGCCAACAAAGTGATTGACGCCTGGGTATTTGAAGGGCGAAAGCGCTTCGGGTCCGCCACGCTGTTTGACCGCTCGGCCGGCCCCAAACCCATATTGGCAGCCTTGCGTGCGGGCGAGGTGCTGTACCTGCTGCCCGACATGAATTACGGTTTGCCAGAATCCGTGTTTGTGCCATTTTTTGGGGTTCAGGCGGCGACTGTGACGTCACTCTCGCGGCTGGCCAGGCTGGGCAATGCGAAGGTCGTGCCAGTGGTGACGCGCATGACCGCCAGCGGCTATGACGTGGAGGCGATGCCCGCGTGGACCGATTTTCCGGGCGATGACGTCACCCAGGACGCGTTGCGAATGAACCAGCGGCTTGAAGTGTTTGTCAACGCCATGCCCAGCCAGTATTACTGGGTCCATAAGCGGTTCAAGGACCAGCCAGAGGGTGCCCCACCGGTTTATTGACGCAATATCAACCCCGTCTGGGCAGACGAAACGGCAGCATTGCCTGCACTATGGGGTGCTTCCAGCGCTGCAACGACATGCTTTCATGCACGGCCGTGCCCATCAATTTGACATTGCTCCCATACAGTCAACAACGTTGACTATGGGACAATCCGGGCATGGTACTGCCCCTCCCCGTCGATCTCCCCGCCATCCGCCGCTCCAATCTGCTGAACCTGTTTTCCGAACACGTCGCCCGCAGAATGGCCGATGCGCCGTCCGAGCAGATCAGTGGCCTGGACCGCGAGTTCGCCGTCCTCATCCAGGTTCACAACACCTATTTTTCCGGCATGAAATCCGGCGCGCGAACCATTGGCGACAAACTGGCGCGCCAGATCGAGAGCCTGTGCCAAAAGCCCAGTAGCTGGCTTGACGAGCCGCATGACGTGCCCAGGCCAGCAGGACTGGCTGCGTTTCTGCAGCTGGCCGAGCGGGCCTACCTGGGCGCGCCCGCTGGACGCAAGACCCTGGCCAAGGCACTGCGTGATGTTTTACGGCAACAAAGCCATCCAGCAAAGTCGCTTCAAATCAAGGGGCTTGACCCAAAGGCTTGACGGTGGGGTCAACGTCGTTTACTATTCATCCATCCAATTGACTTTCAAAAAGACACTGTGACATCCAAAGCATTCCCAACCGCGACGACCGGCCTGACAGCCTGCGCCGTGCTGTGGGCTGCGCCGTGTGATGTGTCGTTTGATGTGACGTCTGGTGCGCCTTGTTTTTGTGTTCCGGCAAGTTCGCACCGAGGCAATCAAGGTGGCCTTTGGCCAATCGTGCAGATTATTGAGGTTTCAACCCGTCCGGGTGGAGAAGGCACTTAGCCTTTGTCGAGGTTAATTGCAAACCTTAAACCCGGACCCAGGCAACTGGTCCGGGTTTTTTGTTTTTGGGGTTTACGAAGTGGCGCAAGCAAGTCCTTCGTGCCATTTCGTCAGTATTTGCAAACAGGCCGTCGCGAGGATTCCTGGCTCCCGGCTGAAATGTGTTGGCGCAGCCTGCAAAGCGGGTCGTGCCAATGCAGCGCACCAGGCTGGTTTATGCCGCTTCACATGGCACAACCGGGCGCTGTGAATGCTGACGAAATGGTTTTGGCCAATCGGGTCAATGTTGGCTTTAGCTCAGTGGCAGAGCTCAGGGTTGTGGTTCCTGTGGTCGTCAGTTCGATCCTGACAAGTCAACCCACGCTGTCATCAGGTTTACATCAACGCGGCATACAGCCGCCAAAAAGGGAGAAAGTCATGCGCCTGGGTCTTCATTTCCCATCCACTGCGCGGGTGCCGCAGTCAAACACGGCACGCACCTTACGCAGGCCAAAACCAAAGCTCGCACCCCGGCGGGAAGACCAGGTTGCGGCCCATCCATCAAACATGCCGTCACCCTGGGCGTCGATTGAAGAATTCGTAAACGCGGCCCGCATTGCGGGTGCGCTGTGAAGGCGGGACATCATCATGCAGATTTTGCAACTTGACGTGCTGGGAACGCCCCAGGCCTGGATCTCGCCCGAAGATGCCGCCTGCCATTACGCCACCCACAGCGTTGCGTGGACGGTGGGCGGCGTGTGCAGGACGCTGCACGGCGGTACCAATGCCCTGACAGGCTTGCAGTCCACCATTGACCTGCATCCCATCGTAGCCACGACCGGAGCGTCGCGCATCAACCTGTTTGACGCCGTGCCCAGCCTGACCAATTTCAAGCTGTTCCGGCGCGACCGCATGACTTGCGCCTACTGCGGCGGACACTTTGATGAAAAACGCCTGACGCGCGAGCACATCGTGCCTGCCTCCCAAGGCGGCCCCGATGACTGGCTTAACGTGGTGTGTGCCTGCCGCAGCTGCAATGGCCGCAAAGCCAACCGCACGCCCGAGCGCGCCCGCATGCCGCTGCTGTTTGCGCCCTATGCGCCTTCGGTTTTCGAGGGCTTCCTGCTGAGTGGGCGCAATGTGCAGGCTGATGTGCACGATTGGCTGGCAGCACGCCTGCCCAAGGGTTCCCGCGCCAGCCGGCGGTGACCTGAAATAAAAAAGCCCTTGCGCTTCCAGCTATTGGAACGGGAAGGGCTTTCAGATCTTTTTCGTGCCCGGGGCCGGAATCGAACCGGCACGCCTTGCGGCGCGGGATTTTGAGTCCGTGCAAATTCTAGTGTTTACGCCACAAAACGGGCTGTTTTTTCCGCAAAGAATCTGATAACTGCATGAATTTCTCGCGGTGGCGGAAGTTGTCAGCAGCGTCAGCACGAGACCTGC
>JAYVNK010000601.1:0-2731 GCA_043758475.1 Comamonadaceae bacterium
AGGTGAACACCGACTCTCGATTTATCGTGATACCGAAGGAGCGCGAGAAGACCCGTAAGGGGCGGCAGGTTCCGCTATCGACCAAGGCGTTGGGGATACTGGCAGAGTTGAAGAAGCGCCGCGTGAAAGGTGAGCCCCGCGTATTCGATGCTGCCCACCATCGCCTCAGTGCTCGGGCGAGGATTCAAACGAATCACAAAACGCGCCGAATGTGTGGATTTGCATTTTCATGACCTGCTGCATGAGGCAGTCGCGCGATTTTTTGAACGAACCACTTTGCAGACAATGGAGATTGCCCTTATCACGGGACATACCGAGTTGAAGACGTTGCAACGCTACGCGAATCTGCGACCTGCAATTCTGGCTAGCAAATTGGATGGCGTCGGTATGTCAAAAGCGACGCTGCGCGCTCTGGGCGAACGATCCCAACGACGCAATTGAGGGCTGCTGGCGGGGATCGAACCCACTTTTGGGTAAAACCCCTTGGAACCCGCACCAGGCTTGGACTTCGTAAAATCCAGCAGGTTAAAAAAACTGAAAAAGTGGATGACCCGAGTGGATGACATCCGATGCCAAGTGTAACTGGGTGCGGAGCTCAAGGGGAGACTTTGCCACCGTTGGCAGGCCTCGTGCTGATGACGACAATCCCGTAATCTACGATCAATATTCTTTTACGAGGCAAGGATCAGATCGGCTGCCTTCTCCGCAATCATGATTGTCGGAGCATTGGTATTGCCCGACGTAATCTGCGGCATCACCGAAGCATCGACCACGCGCAGGCCGCGTGTCCCATGCACGCGTAGGCGGGCGTCAACCACGGCGTCTGGACCCTGGCCCATGCGGCAAGTGCCCACCGGGTGCCAGATACAGCCACTGGCGGCACGGACGGCGATTTCCAGCGCGGCGTCGCTCTCGCTGGCTACGCCTGGAAATATCTCGGGCGAGATCAGTTCCTTCAGTGGACTGGCGGCGGCTATTCGCCGCGCGGCTCGCAGGCCCTCGATCTGCAGCGCCAGGTCGTAGGGGTGTGTGAGATAGGCCGGGTTGACTACCGGCATGTCCATTGGATCGGCCGAACGCAGCGACACGCGGCCGCGGCTCTTGGGACGGCAGGTCTGCGCAAAGATGGCGACGGCCCGCGAATGGCCGCTGGCTGCCCCCTGGATCGGCACGGGCATGGCAAAGAACTGGATATCAGAGCCAAAACCGTCGTTGTGCGCCGAGCTTTTCATGAATAGCCCGGCCTCCGCGACGATGCTGGATGGCGGCGACTCCATGGTCGCATTCAGGCCGTGGACAACGCCCGTTCCGGGGTGGTCGCAGAGGTTAGCGCCGACGCCCGGCAAGGGATGGCGAACCTCGATGCCGTGGGTCTTCAATTGCGCCGACTCGCCAATTCCCGAAAGCATCAACAACTTGGGAGAATCAATGGCCCCGGCGCTGAGGATGACCTCGCGTGTGGCCTGAATACGCACGACTTGCGTGCCATTGAAGTAGTCCACGCCCGTGGCACGGTCTCCGTTCATTGCGACGCGAAGTGTTCGAGCATGGGTAATGACGTGCAGATTTTTACGATCACGCACGGGCTTGAGAAACGCGGTGGCGCTACTGCACCGTTCACCGTCTCGCTGGTTGACCTGATAAATGCCCGCCCCCTCATGAGAGTCGCCATTGAAATCCGGGTTACGTCTATGCCCTGCGGCCACTGCGGCCTCAACAAATGCTTGCGAAAACCGACTCGGTGAAATTTGATCTGCAACAGAAAGGGGGCCACCAACTCCATGGAGTGCGGAAGCTCCACGTTGCTGATCTTCAGATTTCAAAAAATATGGCAATACATCCTGCCATCCCCACCCGTCATTTCCCATGTCCCGCCAATTGTCGTAATCCCGAGCGTCGCCACGGATGTAGATCATGGCGTTGATAGCACTGGTTCCGCCTAGAACCTTCCCACGTGGACACGGGATATTGCGCAGGTTGTATCCAGTCTGCTGGGAAGTCGTATAGCCCCAGCTTTCAGCTAGGTCCCACAACAAAGGCCATTGGTTGGGCTGACGTAATGCAGGCGCATGATCTTCCCCGCCGGCCTCTAATAGCGCCACCTGACACGCGGGGTCTTGCGAGAGCCTTGCAGCAAGCACGCAGCCCGCCGAGCCAGCGCCAACGATTACATAGTCGAATGCCTTCACTGTGTTGTCTCCCTTTTGAGTAGGCGGATGCGTTCGAGTTTACAGGCTAGAAAAGGCGTGGCGGCCCAGCCGAAGCACGCGCCGCTGCTTTAGGCAAAGGCGTTGCCTGAGAATCTGGCGTGGTCTGGCGTTGCTTTGTTCTACGACGCTCAGCCAATGGTGCCGCCGCGCTGCGAGCCTTCATCTGCTCCCAATCCTTTGCATCCTGCTGCCGCAACTCCCTACAAGTCTCCCGCCATTGCCTTATGGCCTCTGCGTGCGCTTTCACCGCGCGTTGGTGCGCGGTCTCGATCCCGAACGTCGCTCTGACAACTTCCGCAGCCCCCGCAGCCATGCCGATGGGCGTTTGTGACACCTTGGGTGCGGGTGGCAGCTTCGCCCGCTCTGGCAGGCTTTTGGAGGCATTGACAGCCCCATAGAACTGGCGCACCTCCGAATGCGTGGCCATGCTGCCCGGCTCCCCCCGCCGAATGCCCAGAGGCGCCATGGCCTCGCCATAGCACTTGGGTAGTTCCCGCAGCCGCTCCCGGTCAAACAGGGCC
>JAYVNK010000602.1:0-2729 GCA_043758475.1 Comamonadaceae bacterium
TCCGGAATAAGCCGTGTGCGGCCAGCCCAGGCATACACGGCGTCAAAAATGCTGGCGGTAGTGGTACCGGAATACTGCGGATAGGCCGGCAAGATCAGCACACGGGTCACACCCTGATCCTTCAGCATGTCAAGCTGCGACGCGATGGATGTGCTGCCATAGCGCATGGCGTAATACACCTTGACCTGGTGGCCGCGCTGCCCGAGCCAGCCTTGCAACAGGAGAGCCTGTTTCTCAGTCCACAGTTTCAACGGCGAGCCCTCGGCAGTCCAGATGCTGGCGTATTTTGCGGCGGACCGTGCGGGGCGCACGCGCAGCACCAGGCCATGCAGGATGAGCGTCCACAGCAGTTTGGGGATCTCCACCACCCGCGAGTCGCTTAAAAACTCGGCCAGAAAGCGCCGCACCGCCACCGCAGTGGGTGCGTCGGGTGTGCCCAGGTTGCAGAACAAGACCGCTGTTTTGGGTGTTTGGCCGTGGGTAAAGGGAGGTTCTGCGGAGAACTGGACAGGCTTGAACAAGGGCATGCGGTATTCTCACGCACTTATGCTGCAAATTTCAAAAATCAAGGCAATAACCCTTGACCTGGACGACACCCTGTGGCCCATCTGGCCCACCATTGAGCGGGCCGAGCTGGCGTTAAACCAATGGCTGGGCCCGCGCGCGCCCGCTGCTGCGGCGCTTGTTGCTGACCCGGCGATGCGCCTCAAATTGCGCGACCAGGTGTTGCGCACACGTCCCGGTATTGCGCATGACATGAGCGCAGTGCGTTGCGAGTTGATCCGGCTGGCGCTGCTGCGCTGCAATGAAGACGCACGGCTGGCTGACCCAGCCTTTGAAGTTTTTTTTGAGCACCGCATGAAGGTGGACCTGTTTGCCGATGCGCTGCCATCGCTGGTATTTTTGGCGCGGCGATTTCCCATAGTGGCGGTGTCCAACGGCAACGCTGACGTGCACCGGGTGGGAATTGGCGCGCATTTCCATGCCAGCATCAGCGCCCACGAGTTTGGCGTCGGCAAGCCGGACCGGCGGATTTTCCATGCCGCCGCTGCCGCTGCAGGTGTGGCACCGGATGAAGTGCTGCATGTGGGCGATGATGCGGCGCTGGACGTTCTCGGGGGCCTTGACGCTGGCATGCAAACCGTATGGGTGAACCGGGACCAGCAGGATTGGCCGCACGAGGCCAAGCCGCACCTTACGGTGTTGGATCTGGCGCAACTGTGCGCGCTGTTATGACCGGGCTCATATCTGAATCTGCCTGAGCTTCCAGTTTTTCCCGCACATAGTCAACGTGCTGGCGCAGGGTGAACACCCGGTCAGAGAAATCAAGCGCGAATTTGTTGGCGATGACTTCGCGTTCAATGCGGTCAAGCTGAGCCAGCGCGGCCTTGGCTTCATTAGCGTCAAGCGTGCGTGCCGCCATGTCGCCCTCCAGAAATTTCAACTCGCCATAGTGGCGGAACAGCTTGTTCTGCTGGCGCCACTCCAGCAACGACGGCAAAAACTTGAACACCGGCACCAGCACCGCAAGCAGCGGCACCAGCACCAGGATCAGGCGTTGCACAAAGTTGGCCAGCCAGAAAGGCAGGTAGCGCTGTAAAAACGGGCGGCCATTTTTGAAATAGCGGTCGGCCTCTTCGGCCAGGGGGAAGTCGGTGCCTTGCGGGCTGGGGAAGTCGCCCGCGCGGCTGACCAGGCTCGGGCGGCTGTGGGTCTGGCGGGCGGCGTCCAGCAGCAAATACGCCAATGCAGGATGCAAGTCTTCGGGCACCACCAGGTTGGCCGTGGTGGCAATCATGGCGATGTCTTGCAAGGGCAAATTGCGTTGCGGATCGACCGATCCGCGTTTCAGGCTGACCACCTGGAAATACGGAAACCGGCGTGCCAGGCCATCCACGTGGCGCAGCGAGGCCAGTTCAACGGTGTTGTCTTGCAGCAGGAGCGCAACCGCCTGCGCTTGCGGTGCAGCCACCAGGATGACTGCGTCTGCCTGCCCGCTTTGCAGCTTGCCCGCTGCCGCCATGCCACCTTCCAGTATCAGCTGTGTGGTGCCAGACGGTGTGGTGGCCGGCACCCCTTTGGCATCCAGCACGCCGTAAGTGGTGAGCAGGCCGGTTGCCACGGTGTAGTTGCCACTGTTGGCGGCGCCAACGGCAATCCGCTTGCCGGCCAGGGCGCTCAGGCCGTTGGATAAATCAAGCTTGCGCGAGAAGATCCAGACTGGCTCAAATGCCACGGTCGCCAGTGAACGCAGGTTGGTGTCTGAAGCATCCTTGAAAGGGTCCTGCGCCAGCAGCCCCAGGCCGCCCTGCACAAAGCCCACGGACGCGCTGCCGTCGCCCAGCCGTTTGAGATTTTCCACCGAGCCGCTGGACGGCTGCAACACCAGGGTGACGCCGCTTTCCTTCAAAATGGCCTGGTACTTGAGCCCAAACTGGTGGTAGGCACCGTCCGCCGTGCCGGTGCTCAGCGTCAACGTGCGCGGCGGCGAGGGGCTGATAAAGCGCGCCACGCCCCACGCGAGTGCTGCCGCCAACAAGGTCAGCATCACCAGCAAGGCCAGACGCTGGCCCCGGTTCAATGGGGGCATGGTCATAGTTCGGAGTCTCCATCAAAGTGGGGGCGGCTCTCCACTGGCCTTTTGGCGTGTGCGGTTGCGATGTCGGCCGCTGCAATGCCACTGCGCACCGCGCCTTCCAGGGTGGCTGGATAGGGGCCATCAACGTAAT
>JAYVNK010000603.1:0-2725 GCA_043758475.1 Comamonadaceae bacterium
CTCGAAGAGCGGCGAAGCCAAAAATTGCCATTGAAGTGTTTCCAAAATTTCTCCGCTCGGTTTAATTGTCAGATTCAATGATGCGCATCAGCGCTTCGCGGTTTCGCACAATCAGGCCGGCGGGCTCGATGCGGATGGCTTCCTCGCGCTCCATGGATTTCAGTTCCTTGTTGACGCGCTGGCGCGATGCGCCGAGCAATTGGGCCAGTTCTTCCTGCGCCAGATGCAGGCCAATGCGCACCTCGGTGGCATGGCTTAAAGACGGCACGCCATAGCTGCGCACCAAGTGCAGCAGCTGCTTGGCAAGCCTCGCGCGCAAAGGCAGCGTGTTGAGGTCTTCCACCAGGCCGTAGAGCTGGCGGATGCGCCGCGCGTGCAGGCGCAGCATGGCTTCGCACAGTTCCGCGTGGGATGCCAGAATCTTCTTGAAATCGGCTTTGGCCACGCAAAGGATGGTGGACTCCCCATGCGCGTAGGCATCGTGCGTCCGGCGGTCGCCGTCGAAGATCGACACATCGCCAAACCAGATGCCCGGCTCCACATACGTCAGCGTGACCTGCTTGCCTGAAATTGACGTGGAGCTGACCCGCACGGCACCGCGTGCGCAGGCGATCCATTCCTCGGGCGGGTCGCCACGCGCTGCGATCAGCTCGCCGTCTTTGTAGCGTTTGACGTAGGCGCATCGGAGTATGTCGTGGCGAAGGGAGGGGGAAAGTGTGGAAAACCAGCGGCCACCATTGATGGCCTCGCGTTCGTCGATGGTAAGAATAGGGTCGTCCATTGGCTGTCTTGTGAGTGACTGGTAACAGGCTGATTGTCGCGCGCGGGACGGGGTTCATTCCTCCTCATGCAGCAGGCTCAGGCCCATGGCGCCGCGCCGGCGCAACCACGGGCTGGGGCGGTAGCGCGGGTCGCCATAGACGGTTTGCATGTTGAACAAGACCTCCAGGATGCTGGACGGGCCATACAGGTTGCCTATGGCCAGCGGGCCCAAGGGGTAGCCCAGGCCGAGCGTGACGGCGGTCTCCAAATCTGCCGGGGAGCAGATGCCCTGCTGGCAAATGTCAGACGCAATGTTCACGATGGTCGCCACCACGCGCTGGCTGACAAAGCCCGCGCTGTCGCGGATCACGCTGACCGCCTTGCCGTCGCGCGCCAGCATGGCGTGGGCTGCCTCGCGCATGTCGGGGCGGGTGGCGGGATTGGTGGCCAGCACGCGCCGTTTGCTGACCGCGTCATCGACCAGCATGTCAATGCCCAGGGTACGCGTTGGGTCGAGCCGGTCCACCACGGCCACGGTGGTGACGTCAAAGCCCAAGGGTGCCACCAGCGTGAGCGCCTGCGCTGAGGGTGCCGCGCCAGTTTCAAGGGCGGCGCCCAGTTTTTTTAAAAGCAGAAGCAACTCAGGCCGTCGTGCAGCGCGGGGCGACACCCAAACTGGCGGCATTTCGTCCACCTGCGGCACAGCCGGTTCGGGCGTCATCTGCGCAGCGCCATTCACATAACGGTAAAAGCCTTCGCCCACTTTTTTGCCCACCACGCCGCCCGCCAGCCGCTGCGCGGTGATGACGCTGGGGCGGTAGCGCGGCTCTTCAAAATACTGGTGGTAAATAGATTCCATCACTGGGTGCGACACATCTAGCGCGGTCAAGTCCATCAGCTCAAACGGTCCGAGCTTGAAGCCGATCTGGTCTTTCAAAATCCGGTCAATGGTGGCGAAATCTGCCACGCCTTCGCCCACAATGCGCAGGGCTTCGGTGCCATAACCCCGGCCTGCGTGGTTGACGATGAAGCCGGGCGTGTCCTGGGCCCACACTGGCGTGTGGCCCATCTGGCGGGAATACGCGCACAGGCGTTCGCACACCGTGGCCTCCGTCTTCAGGCCGGCAATCACCTCCACCACCTTCATCAGCGGCACCGGGTTAAAGAAATGCAACCCGGCAAAGCGCCCAGGGTGTTTGAGTTTTGCGGCAATCGCCGTGATGGAGAGGGATGAGGTGTTGCTGGCCAAAACCGTGTCCGCCAGCACGGTGTCTTCCAGCGCCGCAAACAGGCCAGCCTTGGCGTCCAGACGCTCGACAATTGCCTCAACCACCAGATCGCAGGGCGCCAGCGCCGCCAGCGATTCGGCACAAATCAGGCGGGTTTTGAGCAGGGTGGTCCGCGTCGCGTCCAGCCGACCTTTCTCCAGGAGCGTATCCCACTGGGCGCAAACCGCCGCCTGTGCGGCAGCGGCAGCGCCCGGCTGCGAGTCAAACAAAACCACGGTGCTGCCCGCCTGGGCGCACAGCTGGGCGATGCCGCGGCCCATGGCCCCAGTGCCAACGATGCCTGCGTTTTTGAATAGAGGTTCCATGGCGGGATTATGTGCGAATCCGCCGCGTGCCCCAAGTGGCTGCATATCTCCGCCAATGCCGCAACAATGCCGCAACAATGTCGAATTTGGCGGGCATTCGCTGTGCCAAAATGGATGGCAGTCATGATTTTTCTCCATCACAACAAAAACAGTCTCGTTGGTATCGCACTGGTTTGTGCCGCCATTGGCAGCAGCGCCTTGACGCTGGGGCGCCTGCGTGGCGCGGCGCTGCTTGGGCAGCCGCTGGATGTTGTGATTGCCGTCCAGGCCGGCCCGGATGAAGATGTTGCGGGGCTGTGCTTTGAGGCCGAGGTTTTTTATGCGGATGCCAGGGTAGACCCCAGCCGGGTTCGCGTGAAGGTCGAGCCT
>JAYVNK010000604.1:0-8529 GCA_043758475.1 Comamonadaceae bacterium
ACTTTTGCCGACAGCAGTCAGCGAGACGCCCAGTTTCAACCAAGCAGGCCGCCCGTCGCCAGGCCGTCAACCCTTCGCACCGCCACCGGGACCACCACCGGGATTACCACCACCGCAGCGGCAACCACCGTTGCGGTCAGGTCGGCCGGTGCAGCCAGCCCGCCACCCAGGCACCCAGCACGCAGCCCCATCGACAAGGAAGGGCTGCTGGAGCCCTACCGCGCAGACAGGTCCAACGCCTTTGCGGCAACCGAGCCCGCCAAGCTGGAAGACCTCCCCAGCTTCAAGCCCGCAAGCAACGGACGCGGCGGTTAGCAGGCACCAGTTTCAGGCTGGCAAAGCAAGCACCACGGCGGCTTCATCCAGACTGCCTGCCACACGCGAGCCGATACGGATGCCACTGGACGGTGCCGCAAAGCCTACCAGTTGCAGGCCCGCCTCAAGCCGCAAAGACACCTCATCACCCGTCTGGCCTTTTGACACCCGCACGGCGCGGCCCGCCAGCACGTTGGCTGATGCGTCTTCCCGGTCCATCGTTGGGATCAACCGCTGAACCATCACCGCCGTCGCCTTGCACAGTGCCAGTACCGGCAGCCCGGGCTGCAGTGCCAGCAGCTCTGCACTCTCATGCGTGATGCGCGCAACCAGCCGCGCACCCGCTGGGCCCGCCACCCACGTATCCGCCGTTGAAGCAGTCGCCGCACCACCACGCGCACCCGTTGGCAGCGCCAGCGTTACCCGCACGATGTGCCCCATCACCTCAAGCGCCTGCACCCGGCATGGCAACTGGTTGCGCATGCTGGTGCGCACCGAAAGCTGGCTGAAAGAAGGCATGCCACCGCCCATCAGCAGGAGTTGGTCGAGCACCCGGCTGCGCGCCTGCGCCAACGCATCGGCAGCGGCCAGCAATTGCAGCCCGGCTGCGCTCAAACCCGCGCCACCGCCACCCACACCGCCCACCGCCCGCTCAACCAGCACCACGCCGGCCAGGTTGGTGAGCGTGTCCACGGCTTGCCACGCTGCCTTGTAGCTCACACCGGCCTCGCGCGCCGCTTGGGAAATCGACCCACTGGCCCCGATCAACCGAAGGATTTCGATGCGTTTGTCGCCAGAAGCATGGCCCAGCGCCTGGGCATAGGAAACCTCTGATGTCGCCTTTTTTTTCATGGTTATGATTTTGCGCTGAAGCCACCTACTGGAGCCATTGAATTGAAACTTAACTCTGAACACCTCAAACCCGAAAGCATCGCCGCCCAGGCCCTGGGCTGGATTGACGACGCCACACGCGCCATCACACCGCCGATCCACGTCTCAAGCACCTATCTGCGCGATGACGACAACCAGTACCGCTCGGGCCGGGTCTACGCGCGTGCCGACAACCCGGCGTTCGACCAGGCCGAGGCGGTGCTGGCAAAACTGGAGAACGGGGCGCAGGCGGCCCTGTTTGCCTCCGGCATGGCCGCCGCCACAGCGGTGTTCCAGGCGCTGGCCCCGGGCGACCACGTGCTGGCGCCCAAGGTCATGTACTGGTCGCTGCGCAATTGGCTGATGGGTTTTGCCACGCATTGGGGCCTACAGGTTGAGCTGGTGGACATGACCGATGTGGCCGCCGTGCAAGCCGCCATCCGGCCCGGCAAAACGAAACTGGTGTGGGTTGAGACGCCCGCCAACCCGATGTGGACCATCACCGACATCGCCGCCACGGCAGCGCTGGCGCATGCGGCCGGCGCGCTCTTGGCGGTGGACTCTACCGTGGCCTCGCCGGTGATCACGCTTCCGCTCGACTTGGGCGCCGACATCGTGATGCACGCGGCCACCAAATACCTCAACGGCCATTCAGACTTGATTGCCGGGGCGCTGGTCGCGCGTGAAGACAATGACTTCTGGCAGCGCGTCAGACAAATCCGCGCGCAAAATGGCGCAACGCTCGGCTCGTTTGAAGCCTGGCTGCTGCTGCGCGGCATGCGCACGCTGTATTTGAGGGTGCGTGCCGCGTCGCAATCGGCCCAACGGGTGGCCGAGTATTTCAGTGCGCATCCCCTGGTGCGGGAGGTGCTGTACCCCGGCCTGCCGGGCGCGCAGGGCCACGCCATTGCGCTGAAACAAATGCCGGGCGGCTTTGGCGGCATGCTGTCGATCCGCGCCACAGGGGGCGAAGCAGCTGCCATCGCCACGGCCGCAAAGGTTGCGCTGTGGAAGCGCGCCACGTCGCTGGGCGGCACCGAAAGCCTGATCGAACACCGCGCCAGCGTCGAAGGCGCCGGATCGCCCGTGCCCACCGACTTGCTGCGCCTGTCGGTTGGCATTGAAGACGCTGACGACTTGATTGCGGACCTGGAGCAGGCGTTGCAGCTGGCGCATGGGTAAGGTGACGGGTGATAGTTGATAGGTGATGGGTAGGGCGAAAGGTGGGCTAGCGCCTGGGACACTGAAGCCAGTCGAAAATACAATTTACTATATTATTTATAGCAAGCTATTCACACTGCACAAGGGCTAGAGGCCGTTTTATCTCCGAAAAACCGGAGAAACCAGCCTGTGCGGCCCGCTAATGCTAAACTGATCGTTATTCTAAAATGTAATAGCGAAAAGTCATGTCTGGAAGCTTGATCCTTCCTACTGTTGCCGGTCGCCTGAAAGGGCTGCACGCCCGCGCACTTCTGGGGGCCGTGTTTGCCCTTGCGCAGGCTGGACTGCCCGGTGCAGCGCTGGCGGACAACGTCAACATCGCCGTTGCAGCCAACTTCACAGCGCCCATGAAGAACCTCGTTGCGCAGTTTGAAAAAGGCACGGCGCACAAGGTTGCCGTGTCTTTGGGTGCCACCGGAAAGTTTTATGCACAGATTAAAACTGGTGCGCCGTTCGATGTGTTTTTGTCGGCTGACGGTGAAACACCGGCGCGGCTCGAAAAAGAAGGCAACGCGGTGACAGGCTCGCGCTTTACTTACGCAGTAGGTCGATTGGCCTTATGGTCTGCCACGCCCGGTTTTGTCGATGCCCAAGGCGAGGTTCTCAAAAGCGGGACATTTGCCAACATTGCCCTGGCCTCGCCCAAACTGGCCCCCTACGGCGCAGCAGCAGTTGAAACCATGATCCGGCTCGGGCTGCTGGCGGTGCTTGCACCCAAATTCGTGCAGGGCGAAAGCATCGGCCAGGCCTACGGCTTTGTCGCGACGGGCAATGCGGCACTGGGGTTTGTGGCGCTGGCGCAGGTGTATGAGGACGGCAAAATCAAGACGGGTTCGGGCTGGATTGTGCCCGCCCGCCTGCACCGCCCGCTGCGCCAGGACGCGGTGATTCTGGTGCGGGGAAAAGACAACAAGGGGGCCGCAGATTTCATGCGTTTTTTGAAAACAAACACATCCCGCGCTGTGATTCGGTCCTACGGCTATGAAACACCGCCTTGAATCCGCAAAGTCCTCCCACCCGCGAAAGCGCGACGGGGTGTTTGACGTCAAGCTGCTGATGAGCACGTTGCCTGCTTCGGACAAGGCACGCCATGCCGGTTGACGCCGCGCTGGGCGCCATCACGCTCACGTTGAAACTTGCCGCGCTGACCACCCTCATCCTGCTCTTGCTGGGCACACCACTGGCGTGGTGGCTGGCGCGCACCCGGTCACCGTTGAAACCTGCTGTGAGTGCGCTGGTGGCGCTGCCCATTGTGCTGCCGCCCACGGTGATTGGCTTCTATCTGCTGGTGGCGCTGGGCCCGAACGGGCCGCTGGGGCAGTTCACGCAAGCGATGGGCCTGGGCACCCTGCCCTTCACGTTTGCCGGACTGGTGGTGGGCTCGGTGTTTTACTCGCTGCCGTTTGTGGTGCAGCCCATTCAAAACGCGTTTGAGACTATTGGCGAGCGACCATTGGAGGTGGCCGCCACGCTGCGCGCCAGCCCGCTGGACACGTTTTTCAGCGTGGTGCTGCCTCTGGCCAAGCCAGGCTACCTGACGGCCACCGTGATGGGCTTTGCGCACACCGTGGGCGAGTTTGGTGTGGTGCTGATGATCGGCGGCAACATTCCTGACAAAACCCGAGTGGTGTCAGTGCAAATTTATGACCATGTGGAAGCGCTGGAGTACGCGCAGGCGCATTGGCTGTCGGGTGGCATGCTAGTGTTTTCGTTTGTGGCGCTGCTGGCGCTGTATGCATTCAACGCCCGCAGACGCCATGAGGATCGGCGCCCAGCATGACGGCCAGCGGGCTGCAAGTGCGGCTGAAAATCAACTTCCCGGCCTTTGCGCTGGATGTGGACCTGACCCTGCCCGGCGCCGGCGTCACCGCGCTGTTTGGACCGTCCGGCTCGGGCAAGACGACGTGCCTGCGCGCCATTGCCGGGCTGGAGCACGCTGTGGCGCTGCGCAGTGCAACCCGGCGAAACCTCGTCATCGTCAACGGGGAGACCTGGCAGGATGACGCACAAGGCGTTTTTGTGCCTACCCATCTGCGCGCGCTGGGTTACGTGTTTCAGGAGGCGTCCCTGTTCGCGCACCTCACCGTGGCGCAGAACATCGCGTTTGGCCGGAAGCGGGCGGCACGTCCAGCAGGCGCGCAGCAAAAGGCATCGCTAGCGCAGGCAACCGATCAAGCGGTCGAGCAGGCGGTCGAATTGTTGGGCATCGGACGTCTTCTGGCCCGCCAGCCGCAGACCCTGTCGGGCGGCGAACGCCAGCGCGTCGCCATCGCCCGCGCGCTGGCCACCCGCCCGCGCCTGCTGCTGATGGACGAGCCATTGGCCGCGCTGGACGCAAAACGCAAGGCCGAGGTGCTGCCGTATCTGGAAAAGCTGCACCGCGAACTGGACATTCCCATCCTCTACGTCAGCCACGGGATTGACGAGGTAGCCCGCCTGGCAGATCGACTGGTGCTGCTGGATGACGGCCAAGCCATTGCCAGCGGCCGGACTGCCGAAGTCATGACACGGCTGGATTTGCCACTGGCGCACGGCGACGCCGCCGGTGCAGTGGTCAGCGCCACGGTGGCGAGCCACGACCCGGGCTATCACCTGACGCTGGTCCGGTTTGCTGGCGGCGACTTCACGGTTCCCAGACAGGCGGCGGCCGTTGGGCAGACCCTGCGCATCCGCGTGCAGGCGCGAGACGTCAGCTTGACCCTGGAGCGGCAAACGGGCACCAGCATCCAGAACATCCTGCCCGTCACCGTTGCCGCCCTGTCATTTGACTCACCCGGCCAAGTGATGGTGCGGCTGGACGCGGGCCGCAGCACCCTGCTTGCGCGCGTCACGGCACGCTCGGTTGACGCATTGGCGCTGGAAGTCGGCAAACCAGTGTTTGCGCAGGTCAAGGGCGTGGCGATCTTGGGTTAGCTTAGGGCGGACCGGCTTTGGGGAGGGATCAACAAGCAACGGTCACCGCCCCGCGTTAGGGAAAAACAATTGCTCACCCCCAATTTTGTAGCTGGCAATCGACGCCTGGCCTGAGCTTGACGTGACCCAGTCCACAAACTTCTGCGCATCTGCCACCTTGACGTGGGGGTGTTTGGCCGGGTTGACCAGCATCACGCCGTACTGGTTGAACAGCCGCGTGTCGCCTTGAACCAGCACCGCCAGATCGCCCCGGTTTTTGAAGCTGAGCCAGGTGCCACGGTCTGCCAGCACGTACGCGCCGCTGCTGGACGCGATGTTGAGGGCGGGGCCCATGCCGCAACCGCATTCTTTGTAGCTTGCGCTTTTGTTGCCGGCCAAGCCCGCCAGCGTCCAATAGCGCAGTTCTGCCGCGTGCGTGCCGCTTTTGTCACCGCGGGAGATGAAGCTGGCGCTGCTGGCCGACAATTTTTTGAGCGCTTCCAGAATGTCTTTGCCTTTTGTTCCAGCCGGGTCGGCCGCCGGGCCGATCAGCACAAAGTCGTTGTACATCACGGGGAAGCGCTTGACGGCAAAACCATCGGCTACGATTTTTTCTTCGGCCGCCTGATCGTGCACTAGCAGCACGTCGGCATCGCCGCGACGGCCCATGTCCAGCGCCTGGCCTGTGCCCAAGGCGACCACTTTCACATCGATGCCCGTGGCCTTTTTAAACTCGGGCAGCAAGTGGCCAAACAGGCCCGATTGCTCGGTGGAGGTGGTGCACGCCATCACAATCGTCTGCGCATGGGATGGCGCAGTAAAACTGACCGTTACTATTAATAACGTAGCTACATATGCACTGTGGACAGGGGCTATAGACCTAAATGACCGGTAAATTCTCATAAAACCTCTCCTTTGACGAAAAAGTGGGCTGCGGGGTATTGCCTTTGCAACAGCGGCCCTTCAAAGAAATCGCCCGTGGGCAAATCAGCCAGCACCCGGCCCTGTTCCAGGTAAATCACGCGGGTCGCCAGCCGCTTGACCTGGCCCAGGTTGTGGCTGGCAAACACCAGCGTCATGCCGGCCGACAGCTCGGCCAGCAGCGCTTCCACCTCGCGTTTGGCATGCGGGTCAAGGCTGGCGGTGGGCTCGTCGAGCAGCAGCACTTGCGGCTGCAATACCCAGGCGCGGGCCAACGCCAGGCGCTGCTGCTGCCCGCCAGACAGCGCCTTGGCGCTGCGCCGCGCCACGTTGGACAGGCCGACGCGCTGCAGCGCGGTGAGAGCCTCGGCCTGCGCGTCGCGCCACCGATTGCCGCGCAGCCACAGCCCCAGCGCCACGTTGTTCAAGGCGGATGTGCGCAGCATGTAGGGGCGCTGGAACAGCATGGCCTGCGCTTGCGAGCCGTCGTGGTGAACCTGCCCGCTGCTGGGTGCCACCAGAGCGTGCAGCAGGCGCAACAGCGTGCTCTTGCCGCTGCCATTGCTGCCCACCAGGGCGACGCGCTCACCGCTTTGGATCGTCAAGTTGATACCAGACAGCGCCGCCACCCGGCCAAAACGCACGTCTGCCGACACGACCCGGTACAGATCTGGCGTTGTGCGGGTCAAGCAGCCGCCCCCGGCGCAGCGCCACCCGATGGGTCGTTGGGAGCCGTGCCATCCTGGCGCTCGCGCCAGCGCTTAAGCCCGCCCACCAGCGCGTTGAGCAGCAGCACCACGGCCAGCAAAATCAGCCCCAGCGCCAGCGCCAGCGGCAAATCGCCCTTGCTGGTTTCAAGCGCGATGGCCGTGGTCATCACGCGGGTGAAGCCGTCGATGTTGCCGCCCACGATCATCACCGCGCCCACTTCAGAGATCGCCCGGCCAAATGAGGCAATCAGCACGGTCAGCAACGCATAGCGTTCGTCCCACGCCAAAATCAAACTGCGCAGCACCGGCCCGGCACCCAGCGATGTGATCTGCTCGCCATGCCGGTTCTGCGCGTCTTCCACGCTCTGGCGCGTCAGCGCCATCACCACCGGCAGCACCAGCAGCGCCTGCGCCAGCACCATCGCCTTGAAGCTGAACAGCCAGCCCAGAAACCCCAGTGGCCCAGAGCGCGACAGCAGCAGATACACCACCAGCCCCACCACCACGGACGGCACAGCAAGAAAGGTGTTGAGCAGCGCCAGCAGCGCATCCCTGCCCGCAAACCGCACCGCGCCCAGCCACGCACCCGCCACCAGGCCAAAGGCAGAGGCCAGCAGGCAGGCCGTGGCGCTGACCGCGAGCGAGCGGCCCACGATGGCCAGCAAGCTGGCGTCGGCTGAGCCAATGAGTTGCAGCGCGGTCGCGGCACTGTCGGTGAATGTGGCCATGTCTTGCGGTATCGTAGGCGACCCATGAATACCCTGCGATAGGCAACGCCGTGCATAGGCTCCAGTTCCACTACACCCTCTCAGGCGACAGCAGCCCGGCGCATGTGCGCAACCCGCTGATCGACCTGCTGCAGGCCGTCTCGCAGGCCGGCTCAATATCAGCCGCGGCGCGCGCAATGGAGCTGTCGTACCGCCACGTCTGGGGCGAGCTCAAGCGCTGGGAGAACGTCCTCGGCCATGAACTCATCGTTTGGGATAAAGGCCAGGCTGCCAGGCTGACCGAGTTTGCCGACAAACTGATGTGGGCCGAGGCCCGGGCGCAAGCCCGCCTGGCACCCCAAATAGAGGCCTTGCGCAGCGAACTGGAGCGCACCTTCGCGGTGGCGTTTGATGACAGCGCCCACGTGGTCACGCTGTATGCCAGCCACGACGATGCGCTCAGCCGCTTGCGGGAACAAGCGCTGCAGCTCGATCCTGACAATAGCTGCAACAACGCAGATGCGCTGCGGTGCGGGCACGGCGGCCCGCTGCACCTGGACATCCGTTTCACCGGCAGCGTCGACGCCATCCGCGCCTTGAACGAAGGTCGCTGTGTGATGGCGGGGTTTCACACGCAGCAGCACCCTGCCGTGGGCTCATTGGCCGAACGCACCTACAAGCCTCTGTTGCGACCCGGCCTGCACAAGATCATCGGCTTTGCCAAGCGCACGCAGGGGCTGATGGTGGCGCCCGGCAACCCGCTGGCGCTCCTGAATTTGCAGGACGTGGCGCGCACCGGCGCCCGCTTCGTCAATCGCGCCCTGGGCACCGGCACCCGCGTGCTGCTGGACGAGCTGCTGCTGCAGGCCGGGCTGCAATCGGTTGACATGAAG
>JAYVNK010000605.1:0-2720 GCA_043758475.1 Comamonadaceae bacterium
GTGAAGCCTGCCAGACCGCCGCTGGTGCCGTATGGGAAACCTGGCACTGGAGGAACGTCCGGACTGCACAGGACAGCGTAGGAGGTAACACCTCTCCACCGTGAGGTGAGGATTAGAGCAACAGAGACGAGTCGGTGCCCAAGGTAACTTGTGCATCGGGTGAAACGGGCAATCTCTACGCGCAGCAATACCAAATAGGCCAGCGTTGATGTAGCTCCGCGGAGCTGGCGGGTAGGTAGCACCGAGCCGTGGGGGTGACCCCCGGCCCAGATTAATGGCGGTCACACTGCGGCGTTACAAGACGCTGCAGCGCACAAAATCCGGCTTATCGGCGGGCTTCACATTTTATTTTCGGCTGCGGCCTTCGCGGCACGGTCTTCGGCTTCCAGAAGCTCCGCCGGCTTGTGGATGCGGCGCCAAAGCTGGAACGCCAGGAAGGCCACCATCAGAATGTTGGCCAGCAACACGCCGCCGTTGATGAACGTGGGGCGATCGATCAGGTGCGCCACTTCCAGCGGAATGTACAGCGCCCCGGACAGGGCCGCGAGCCATTCACCCCAGATTTTTTCCTTCCACAGGCCATAGGCTTCGGCTAAGCGGATGGTGATGTAACCCGCGGCCACCGGTGCCATAGTGCGCAAATTGATGGCGCTGAGCAAGTCTGCATAGTGCAACAACAATTCGGGGTAGTGTGTCTTGGGATCGAGGTGAAAGCGCCAGAGCAGGCTGAGAACCATCTGTCGTACGTCGTGGTCCAGCAGTTGGAGAAGCCCGATGCTGGCGATCAGCGCGGCAAAACCTTTGACGGCTTCAAAAACCGCAATCGCATGCAGTGTGCGCCGTCGGGCGTCGGGATGCGGCAGATGGGCAGGGTGCGTCGCCGCGCCAGCTGGTTCCTTGCTCATGCTGCGGCTTCCGCAAGCTGCAGCGCCTGTATGCGCTCAACGTGGGCCAGCAGCGAGCGTTTGGCTACCGGCCAGATGCGTGCATCCACATCGTCATAGGCCAGCGGTACCCAGTCGTCCAGCGTGCCACCTGGGATAGCTTTCATCACGGCCATGATTTTGGCTTCGCGCCTGAGCCGGTGGGCTTTCAATTGCGCGATGGCGGTTTTGGCCTCGCCCAGCACGTAGCCGTGCGCCGGCAGGATAAAGCCAATCGAATGGTCATCGCAGGCCGTACTCAGGATTTCTAGGGAATCGAGGTAGGCATTCATGTTGCCATCGGGCGGGTTGACCACTGTGGTGCTGCCATTGAGGATATGGTCACCGCTGAAGAGTAGCCCGTCTTCCAGCAGCACCAGGCACACATGGTTGGCGGCATGGCCCGGGGTGTAGATGGCCTTCAGTGTATGGACTGTTTGGCCCGTCAGCTCCGCGGATTGCAGCACTAGTCGCTCCTGATTTTGTAGCAAACGGTCGGGTGTGAAGACGCTGTCCACCCTGGCCGTGGGTTGCGACGGCAGGCCCAGGATGGGCGGCCTGAGTTTGCCGCCGGCTGAACACAGGGCTTGCAGCGGTTTCGCGCCGGGTGAGTGGTCTGCGTGTGAGTGGGTGCACACAATCATGCGGATGTCGCCCCCTGCAGCCCGGTACAGCCGCTCAATGTGGTCTGCGTCTGCCGGCCCCGGGTCAATGGCGATGTAGCCGGTGCCGGTGTCGCCGACCAGGTAGCTGTTGGTGCCGGGCCCCGTCATTACGCCAGGGTTGGGCGCTGTTAGTCGCATCACGTTCTTCAGCAAGGCCACCGGCTGGCTGGTCTGCCATTCCAGCGCATGCAGCAGCTGGCCGTCCGGGCAGGTCATGGCCAGTTCGCCGAACGGGGCTTCATGCTCCATGAAGCGCATTTCCTTGCCAGCCACGAAGCCCGAGCGTGGGCAGGAAGTCCAAAGCGGTTGTCCAGACGCACAGGCCGCGAGCACCTCTGCGACCGTGCCGTACGCGCCCAGCCTCTGCAAGGTACGTAGGGTCGGAAAAATAATGAAAAAATCGTCGGCTGCATTGCGGGCCAGTGCATCGGAAGAGCGTACCCACACTGGCTCAAATGGTTCTGACTCATCAGCCACTGGCTCCTGGCCATCCGGCATGCGCGCCACTAAAAACAGCACCTCAAAACGCCGGGGCAAATCGCGGTCCGCGGTCCAGTGTGCCAGCACAAACATCTCGTCGGTGGCGAGCTTCAGGCCGTGGGCCCTGCACTGGGCGGCAAACGGAGCCTCGCGGTCCAGCGCTGCGATGTCCGCTGTGCTGGCGTAGCTGCCATCAGCGTGGCGCGCCAGCAGCACGCCGAGTTCTTCAAAGCTCTCGCGGATGGCTGCCACGGCTTGCGTCATGTACGCGTCGCTCTGGGTGCTGCGCCGAATGCAAAAGCCGTCGCCATGCGCATGCGCGTCGGCATCTGCCGCATCAATGCCGCCGCCCGGGAAGACGTAGGCGCCCGGTATGAAGCTGGCGGCTATGGAGCGCCGGGTCATCAGTACCTCGATACCTGCGGGCGAATCGCGCAGCAGTAGGACAGTGGCAGCAGGGCGCAATTCTGCGGGTTTGCGCTGGGGGTGTAAAAGTTGGTTTGCTCGTACCATCCGGGCATTACATCATGGAGATTTGTATCTTGTTAAAACGCCATTTGCTGCTATGTTTACTGGCCTCCTTTGCAACTGCAGATGCCTCTGCACAGACCGGCCCGGTCTGGCCAGGGCGCGGGCCGATCAAGCTCGTGGC
>JAYVNK010000606.1:0-2715 GCA_043758475.1 Comamonadaceae bacterium
AGGTGAGCCAGCCCCAGATCAGCGGCGGCAACACCAGAATCAGCGGGGGAATCAGCCACAGTGGAATCGATACCAGCAGGACGATGGCCGCCAGCAACGTCGAGCCCAGGGACCACAGCACGCTGGCTGCAATCGAGCCACCCTTTTTGCGCTCAAGCGTGGGAAACCGCCGCTCTGACACCAGCGCCACCATGGCTGGCGTCATCAGCCAGGCCACAAACAGAAGCGCCGCAATCACAATCACCGGAATCGCCAGAAACAGCACCAGCACCGGGGCCAGCACCACCCGCAGGTTGGCCAGGCCCAATGTTTCCAGCCAGCTGATCATGGTTTTGACCATGTCAAAGCTGTCCAGCGTGGCGCGCACCTGCACCAGCGCGGCGTCCCAGAAAAAGTAACCCAACCCAAGCGAGATCGCCACCATGATGACCAACGGCAGGATGGACAGCGCAATCACCCGCGGATGCAGGCAGTACATGGCGGCCCGCCAGAATGAATCAACCAGCTTGTTCATGCCGTGAGGATAGCGGATGGATGCCTACTTGCCATTCGCCACAATCCAAGTCTTGTAGGCCGGATGCTGGCGCAGCGTTGCAAAGCAGAAGCCTTTTTCTTTCAACCCCACTATGAGCGGCTCCAGCACGGCAGGTGCCCAGGGGTCTTTGCGCGTCCAGGTACCCAGGTGCGCATGCAGGATGTCACCGGTTTTGACGCCCTGCAAGGCTTTCTTCAACAGGGCTTCATTGCTGAATCTTTCGCTCTGCAACTCGTCTCCCAATTGGCCCGTGGAAGACCACCCCACATGCTCATAGCCACACTCGCGCGCCACCGCCAGCAGGCGGGGTGACGTTTTGCCGCCCGGCGCACGGAACAGCGGTAACGCTTTCTTGCCCGTGAAATCCTGCAGCCGCTCGGCAGAATAGGCAATCTGCTCGCAGTATTTTTTGGCATCCCACGTGAACTCGCGCCCTTCAAGCGCCCCAGCCGTGGGCTGCATGCGGAATTTTGGCTCCATGCCTTTCAGGTCGCCACGCCACACGGCCCTGTCGTAGGTGTACGCGGCAAATTCATGACCCTCGGCCCCCCGCGCTTTCCACCAGGCAGCCCAGTAGTTGCCCAGGCTGCCATCGCCTGTTTTGGTGCGCTCATTGGCCGCAAAGAAAGTGACCTTCACCTTCTGCCGGTTAAGCACCTCGGCCACCAGCGGCGCCGCCCCCATGTGACCCGTGTCAAACGTCAGATAAAGCGGTTTTTCACAAGAATTTATGGCTGTAGCCATTGTTGGATATGCATGAGCAGCTACTATTATAATAGCAATTCGCCAAATTGAAGGCAATTTGCTGCCGGGGCTGGAAATCACGTTTGCACACACCATGTAACGATTTTGGCACGGTAACTGGGTGTGGCGGTTGGCTGGTGCCGGTGGCATCGCAACGATCGAACCCAAAAACATTGAAAATCCCCAGATGCATATTGAAACTGTTGCGATTACAAACTACAAAAGCTTTCTGGAAAAGCAGACCTTGCAATTTGAACCGGGCTTCAACCTGCTGGTGGGCACCAACAATGCTGGCAAAACCACGGTCCTCGATGTCATTGACCTGAATCCGGCCTGAACCAGCCCCATCGATCAGAACGCACGATTCCGGTATTTGGTGGTCAGCCAATCGGATTTTCCGAATTCGAAGTGACTTTGGCAACGCGGTTCAGTGAGTTACGTGGACTGGCTGGCTGGACTCAGTTCTATTTGCCATTGACCGCACCGCCCAACGTCAGCCTGGACGATCTTGAAGTTGTAAATGGCGTGCTCGACTTTGCGAAAAATGACCGGGCTTTGCGCCTTACATCAAAGTTCGGCCACAGTGCAGAAACTGTTTTTGTGGCCGGCGATAATTTAATTCGGGGGAGCGCAGATAAGTTCAGGCACAACACACCCGCCACTTGTCATTAATACGGACGCTCCACTGCCCTGCCCAATCACCACCCAAGGCTTCGAGCCGGCTGGATGGGGGCTGTCGCAAATCGTCTACCGCCGCAGCCGCATCTAACTGGGTCATCCGCATCACGGCACGCCGCAAAAGCTCGGACGGCAAGCGACGCGATTTACCCGTGGCAAACAGACGTTCGGCATCAGTACTTGCAAAGCTTTCGATCACGCCACGATCATAAACAAAATGTTTATAAATACTAACGCGGGGCGTCTCGATCCCGTAACATCCCCCGCATGGATCTGATCAACATCAATGGCGTGCGCCTGGAGGTGAAGCACATTGCCGCCCGCCGGGCAGACGTTCAGGGGAGCGCAGGCCTAGCCCCACTGGTTTTCCTGCACGAAGGCCTGGGCTCGGTCGCCATGTGGCGTGACTGGCCTGTGCAGCTTTGCAAGGCGACGGGCCGCGAGGGCTGGGTGTATTCGCGGCGCGGCTACGGTCAGTCTGATGCCGTGCCGGACGTGCGCGGCGCACCGGCAGTGGTCAACGGCCAGCGCACGGGGCGGCTGTTGCCCGACTACATGCACCAGGAGGCGTGGACCGTTCTGCCCGCGTTGCTCAAGGCGCTGAACATCGACACACCGGTGCTGGTCGGCCACTCGGACGGTGGCAGCATTGCCCTGCTGCACGCCAACCGTTTCCCAGTGTCGGCCTGCGTCGTGATGGCGCCGCATGTGATGGTGGAAGACGTCTCGATCAAATCCATCATGCAGGCGCGCACTGC
>JAYVNK010000607.1:0-8504 GCA_043758475.1 Comamonadaceae bacterium
ACCGACTACGATTCGTGCGCATTCCCGTGCGCACTCACCCGGCTGGGTATCCACTTATCTTTCGGGAAATGCTGTTCAGACAAACCGAGCCACTTCTAATCCCGCCCGAGATCCAGTACTACATTTTCTTTTTGGCGATGTGGTGGGCGATCGCGCATCGCGCGAAGCTGCCGTATGCCATGCCGCTCATCGCGCTGGTGTGTGCAGCGCTCTTGCTGACACACTCATTCTGGCCGGGCTTGACCCTGCCAAACAAGTTGCACCTGTTTCTCGCTGGCACAGCCGCCGGCCTTGTGCCGCGTGGCATGTGGCGCGACGCCCAAGACCAGACCCTGCTTTGGTGCCTTCAGTTGGGGGCGCTGGTTCTGCTGTTGGCCCCGCTGTGGCTTTACGCCACTCAGCCCGATCTGTATTCCGCCACCGAGCTTGGCATAGCGTTGGCGGTGGCGGTGTATTTGCTCTGCCTTCCTTCCCGCTGGACGACGCCCGTTTTTGCATCACCTTGGATGCGAAAAATCGGCCAAGCCAGCTTTTCGATCTACCTGATGCATGTGCTGGTGTTCCATTTCGGCATGCGCCTGTTCAGCCTTAATCACACGCAATATGACCCCCTGTGGCTGGTGCTGGGCGTGGCTGCCGTGGCCATTCCCATGGTGGCTTCAAGGTATGTCGAAATTCCTTTGCAGCGAAACACACGGCGCGCGCTGGAGGCACGTTTTGGCCTGGTATCGGCAGCACGGCTGCAACCGGTCGCAGCACCCCCTCAAATGAACACTGAAATGACCACCAAATGAAGATTCTCCTGGTCTGTTCTGCGTTTCCACCCCGCGGCAAAGGGGGCGGCCCGGAGGGCTCCTTCATGATCGCAAGCGGTCTTATTTCACGCGGGCACGAGGTTCGGGTGGTGACGGTAGGCGATGCCAGCGGGACGGAACATTACAAAGGCATTCCGGTCCACGTCATCCGATCACCCAACGTCTACTGGAATTACTTTTTCACCCAACGCGCACCGTGGCTGAAAGTGATTTGGCATGTGCTGGAAAACTTCAATCCCGTCGCGTACTTTCGCCTGCGTCCGCATGTCAGGGCGTTCGCGCCACACCTGGTGATGACGGTCAGCGTCGAGAACACCAACGTGGCCACCTGGCTGCTGGCGCGCCTGCATAAGATACCGGTAGCGCACGTCATCCAGAGCTACTTTCTGGCGTGCTGGCGTGGCGGGCTGTTTAAGGACGGCAAAAATTGCGTTGGCCAATGCACCTCGTGCAAAGTGCTTTCAATCGGCAAGAAGCCCATGTCGTCGTTGGTCAACGGCGTCTTCGGTGAAACCAGTTTTGTATTGCAGGAGCACCTGCACCGCGGTTATTTCCCGCATGCGCGGTCTGCCGTGATTCCTGGCCCGGTGTTCCCCATCGCGGGGCGCGCACCCAAACCACGTCAGGGGCCGTTGATGGTGGGCTACATGGGCGTGCTGGCACCCCACAAAGGCGTTGATGTGCTGGCGGATGCCGCGCGCGCGCTGGGGTCGTCGGGCAAGGTCAAGTTCCTGATCGGCGGCACGGGTGAAGACGACGCCTATGTGGCGCAGCTAAAAGCCAGATTTGGCGAGGCAGATGTCGAGTTTCTGGGGTGGGTCAAGCCGGACGCCACCTATCCGCTGTTTGATGTGCTGGTGGTGCCTTCACTTTGGAAGGAACCTTTCGGCCGCATTGTGGTGGAAGCACTGGCCTATGGTGTTCCGGTGATTTGCGCGCGCTCGGGCGGCATTGCCGAAAGCATCCAGAACAGGACTAACGGATACACCTTTGAGCCCGGGAACCATGTGGAGCTGGCCGCAATCCTGCGCGACGTGATGCAGGCGGGCGCAACCCAACACCTGGCACTTTGCGAGAACGCGTTGCGCCATTCCCGGTCGTTTGACATCACCACGATATCTGGGCGAATTGATAGTTTTCTGACTGCGACGGTCCTCGAATTCAACGCCAGATGAACAACGCAACTTCAAGCACCGGGCAAGGTGGCCGCCTCGGTTCTGGCGCCATCTGGTCCATCCTGGACAACCTGGCGCAGCAAGTGCTTTCGTTTGCCGTGTTTCTGGTGCTCGCGCGCCTTGTGTCACCGGTTGAGTTTGGGCAGATTGCGATTGCCCATGTCATCGTCACGTTTGTGCGGATGACCGTGTTTGATGCCATCACCCACCCTGTGGCGCGCGCCGAATCGCCAACGGACGCGCTTTATTCATGGGCGTTTGGCCTGTGCGTGACAGCCGCCCTGACCATGGCGGCGCTGATGCTGGCCGGTGCCGGTGTGGCATCGCGCTTTTACGCCCACCCGGAGCTGGCGCAGGTGATTTCGTGGATGAGCCTGGTGGTGGTGGCCATCGGCACCGCTGCGGTTTACGAAGCGCGCCTGATCCGCCAGATGGATTTCAGGCCGCTGGCCATCCGCTCCATCGTGTCGGTGTCGGTGGGCGGGTGCGTGGGCATTGTGCTGGCGATGCGCGGCGCAGGCGTGATGGCTCTGGTGGCCCAACAGGTGGTCACAAGTTGCCTCGCTCTGGGCCTGCTGGTGGCGCAGGCGCGCTGGCTGCCCAGCCTGTCGAAAAAAGACATCGCAGGGCAGGGCATTGCCTGGCGGGATTTCCTGCCCAATTCATCGCGTGTCAGCATGACCGGCCTTTTCGGTTTTTTGGCAAGCCAGGGCGATACCGTGCTGGTGAGCATTTTCATGGGCAGCTACGCCACCGGCATCTACAGCTTTGCCAAGCGACTGGCCTCGGCCATTTATCTCGTCATTGGCAGCTCGCTGCTCAGGCTGGCCATACCGGCCTTTGCCGACGCGGGGATGAGCCCGGTGGCCATGCGTGCTGCCTACATCCGCATTGTGGGCACCTCGGTTTTCATGATGACGCCCTTGCTGGCCGGCCTGAGTCTGCTGGCGCAACCGATGATCACGCTGTTCTTTGGCGATGTGTGGGTGTCGGCAACGCCTATCGTGAGCCTGCTGTGTGCGCTGTACCTGTTGTTGGCGGGCAACCAGATCAACGACTACCTGATGTTTGCCATTGGCTCGCGCACCGTGCCCATGCAACGCGGTCTGGTCCAGACGCTGTTGGCGCTGCTGCTGGGCTGGGCCGGTTCGGCTTGGGGTCTGCCATGGACAGCCGCCGGTTTTGTGCTGGCTGGGTTGTTGGTGTGGCCGTGGCCGCAGGCGATTGCCAACAAGGCCATAGCGTTCGGTTTTCTGGATCTGGCGTTTGCGTTGAAGGCACCGCTGCTGGCTACCGGCACCCTGTCGCTGTTTCTGTGGTCTGCGTTGCAGCAGATGCGGCCAACGGCTGTCACCTTGATTGCACTGGTGGCCTGCGGTGCTGCCGTATTTTTGCTGTCACACCGGCTGGTGATTCGCGCGTCGCCCTCCTCGCATGATGCGTTGAAAGGTTTGCTGCAACTGCGGCGACCGGCACCCGCCTGAGAGTCGGCAAGATCGTCCCCCCTTTTTTTGGATTACCACCATCACCCCACGCAGTCACCTTGAGCGGCTCCCGATAGCGGGCTACCCCATTTTGTCGGTATCGGCCACGACGCTTTGCGACCTCTTGCAAGAGCGGCTGGCGGCGTCACAAAAAACGGTGCTGCTGTTTGCCAACACCAATTTCGTCCTGAAATGCCAGGCCCCTGCGATCTTGGTTGCGCGGTGACGACGTGATCCTCGTGAATGACGGCATCGGCCTGGACATTGCGGCCTGGCTGATGCACCAACGGCGATACCGGCAGAACCTGAACGGCACCGATTTTTTACCCCATCTGCTCAAAAACCTCAGCGCGCGCCGCAAGATTTTTCTCTTGGGCGGCGTGCCGGGCGTGGCGCAACAGGCCGGCGCGGTCATCGAGCGCGATCTGGGCCAGCAGGTGGTAGGGTGCCTGGATGGGTACTCAAAAATGCCTGACGCCGCGCTTTGCGACCAGATCAACCGTTCAGGCACTGAGATTGTCCTTGTGGCGATGGGCAATCCGATCCAGGAGCAATGGATCCGCGCCAACATGGGCAAGCTGGACGCCAAGCTGTTCATTGGCGTGGGCGCCTTGTTTGATTTTCTCTCAGGCAATGCCCGCCGCGCGCCGCGCTGGGTTCAGCAAATTCGCTGCGAATGGCTGTTTCGCCTGTCGCTGGAGCCAAAGCGGCTGATGCGGCGCTACACGCTGGACATCGTCAGTTTTTTGCGTCTGTGCCTGCGCGACCGGCACGCCGTCGGCATGCCATCGACCGACCAGAATAATTAACCGACCGATCGGTCTGTTAATTGCTATACTGCCGTATTTGCAATCATTTGGCGAAGGTTTCCCCTCCGCAGGAGACGCGCATGTACACCCAAGCCCTCGACCTCCCTGATCAAGCCACTGCGGCACACGCTGGCTCGCCAAATCAGCTTCACGCGGTTGCCTCTGCCGCGCAAGCGCGGGGCCAATCGCACTTTGACGCGGTGATGGACGCCGACGGCAAGATTGAGCCGCAAGACTGGATGGCCGAGGCCTACCGCAAGACGCTGGTCCGCCAAATAAGCCAGCACGCGCACAGTGAGATTATTGGCATGCAGCCCGAGGGCCACTGGATCAGCCGCGCGCCCAGCCTCAAGCGCAAGGCGATCCTGATTGCCAAGGTGCAGGACGAAGGCGGCCACGGGCTTTACCTGTACAGCGCCGCCGAGACCTTGGGCACCTCCAGAGACCAGATGCTCGACGCGCTGCACACGGGCAAAGCCAAATACAGCAGCATCTTCAACTACCCCACGGTCCTTTGGGCGGATGTGGGCGTGATCGGCTGGCTGGTGGACGGCGCGGCCATCATGAACCAGATTCCGCTGTGCCGCTGCACCTACGGGCCCTACGCCCGCGCCATGATCCGCATCTGCAAGGAAGAAAGCTTTCACCAGCGCCAGGGCTTTGAAAGCCTGCTGGTACAGATGCAGGGCACACAAGCCCAGTGCGACATGGTGCAGGACGCGGTGAACCGCTGGTGGTGGCCCGTGCTGGCCATGTTTGGGCCGCCCGACGCAGACAGCCCCAACACCGCGCAAACCAGCCGCTGGGGCATCAAGCGCATCAGCAATGATGACCTGCGCCAGCGCTTTGTGGACGCCACTGTGCCGCAGGCCAAGGTGCTGGGCGTGACCCTGCCCGACCGTGAATTGAAGTGGAATGACGAGAAGAAGTGCCACGACTATGGCGCGATTGACTGGGATGATTTCTGGGCCGTTGTCAACGGCAACGGCCCCTGCAACAAGGAGCGCCTGGCCAACCGCGTCAACGCCCACACCAACGGGCAGTGGGTGCGCGATGCGGCGCAGGCGCATGCGGCCAAGCAACGCGCCCGCGCGCAGGACGCCCGAAGGGAGGCGGCATGAGCGCCGCGCCGGGCCGCCCCACACAAGCTCGCACCGCAGTGCGCAGCACGAAGGTTCTCCAATGAGCGCCGCGCCGGGCCGCCCCAAGCAAGCTCGCACCGCAGTGCGCAGCACGAAGGTTCTCCAATGAGCACGGCAAACGAGTGGCCGCTGTGGGAAGTCTTCGTGCGCAGCAAGCAAGGCCTGGAGCACAAGCACAGCGGCAGCCTGCACGCCGTCGATGCCACGCAGGCGCTGCAAATGGCGCGCGATGTCTACACTCGGCGTCAGGAAGGCATCAGCATCTGGGTGGTGCCGTCCGCTGCCATCACCGCCAGCGCGCCAGAGCACAAATCCGAGTTCTTTGACCCGGCGGGCGACAAAATTTACCGCCACCCCACGTTCTACCAAATCCCGGACGAAGTGGGGCACATGTAATGGCCGACGCAACGCTTGAGGTCGCGACCCAGCCAGCAACCGCAATGCCAGACAAAGCCCGCGCCCCATCGACTGCCGCACACATCGACTACCTGCTGCACCTGGCCGACAACGCCCTGGTGCTGGGCCAGCGCAACGCCGAGTGGTGCGGCCAGGGCCCGGTGCTGGAAGAAGACATTGCGATGGCTAACATCAGTGTGGACCTGATTGGCCAGGCGCGCATGTTGTACCAACACATCGCGGTACTGAAAGCAAACGGAGCCACCGAAGACACTCTGGCCTATTTCCGCGACGCTCCTGATTTCCGCAATTTCACGCTGCTGGAATTGCCTCACAGCGTATCTGGCGGCGAATATGCAGGCGGCGCGCGTGACTATGCCGTTACCATCGTGCGCAATTTCCTTTACAGCGCATTGATGGTCCTGCGTTGGGAAGCGCTTAAACAATCGACCGATGCCCAGCTCGCCGCCATTGCCGAACGCTCATTCAAAGAGACCCGCTACCACCTGCGCCACAGCCGTGACTGGCTGGTGCGCCTGGGGGACGGCACGCCCGCGTCGCATGCAAAAACGCAATCTGCCTGGGACCATTTAATGCTCTATTCCGTTGAATTCTGGACAGAGTTTGCTATTGAAGAAGAAGCGTCTTCGCAGGGCATTGGCGTCGCGACAGCCGGCTTGCGTGACGGCTGGCAGGCGCTGGTCAACCAAGCCGCGCGGGAGGCCACATTGACATCACCGGTTGCCATCAAAGCGCCCGCAGGAACCGGTGCCAAGACCAACGCATGGCCACAGGGCAAACACGGCGACCATTCCCCGCATCTCGTACCGCTGCTGGCCGAGATGCAAAGCCTCGCGCGCCAGCACCCCGGAGCCACCTGGTGAATCCTGTGGTGAGCCTCGCCCAAATCGAAGACATCCTGTCAAGCGTGCCCGACCCCGAAATCCCGGTGGTCAGCATCCGCGAACTTGGCATCCTGCGCGACCTGCGGCTCACGGCCAGCGGCGTTGAAGTCGTCATCACGCCCACCTACAGCGGCTGCCCGGCGATGGAGCAGATCAAGGACGACGTGGTGGCCGCGCTGGCCCGCCACCAGATCGCGGCCACGGTTATCCTGCAACTGGCCCCTGCGTGGACCACCGACTGGATCACGACTGGTGCCCTTAACAAGCTGCGCGCCTACGGCATTGCGCCGCCGCATGCCGTGGCGCCCGGCACGGTGACTGGCAAGGTGATTCTTTTTACTCCTAAAAACGAAGCTAACTATGCATATAGGACTGGGGCTACAGGTAAATTTGATGCAAAAAATGCTGTGATTTCCGTCAACTGCCCGCAATGCGGCTCCGCCAACACCACCGAGACCTCACACTTCGGCTCCACAGCCTGCAAGGCGCTCTACAAGTGCCTGGACTGCCTGGAGCCATTTGACTATTTCAAGCCGTACTGAGCCCCGCCCTCAAACCCGCCCCGCCCCGCCCCGTCTCGCTGCCCCAGCCTGTCTTCACCATGTCAACTCCGCATTTTCATCAACTGCGCGTCAAACGCGTCTCGCCAGAAGCGGCCGGCGCGCTGGCGGTCACGCTGGCAGTGCCGCCTGATCTGCGCGATGCATTTGCCTTCAAACCCGGCCAGTTTTTGACGTTGCGAGCGTCGATTGATGGCCAGTCAGTGCGCCGCTCTTACTCAATTTGCAGCAGCCAGCAGCAATTCGCAAAGGGCAATGAAATTGAGGTGGGCGTCAAGCCCGTCGCGGGGGGCGTTTTCTCCAACTGGGCGGTCAAATTGCAACCTGGCGACGCCCTTGACGTGATGCCGCCCGAGGGGCGGTTCATGCCCAGACCCGCCGCCGCAGGCCTGGCCTCCCCCCACCGCGTCGCCTTCGCAGCAGGCTCGGGCATCACGCCAGTGCTGAGCATCATTGCCAGCACGCTGCACGCCGAGCCCGACTCAAACTTCACGCTGGTGTACGCCAACCAGCGCGTCAACACCATCATGTTCAATGAGGCGCTGCAAGACCTCAAGGACACCTACCCGGCCCGCCTCACGCTGATTCACGTGCTGTCCCGCCAGGCGCAGGACGTGCCGCTGCTGGGTGGCCGGCTGGACGCCGCCAAGGTGGCTGAATTGCTCAATACATTGCTGCCCGTGCAACACATTGATGAGGCCTTTGTCTGCGGCCCCGAGGGCATGATTGATGCCACCGAGCAAGCCCTTTTGGCAGCCGGTCTGCCTAAAGAGCGCATCCACACCGAGCGGTTTTTCTCGGCGGACGCGGTGGCTTCCATTCGACCAAATACTACTGATTTAATAGCTAACTATGCACAGGGGGAAATGGCTACAGCCCTAAATGACACACTTTTCTCGCTGCAAGTGGTGCTGGACGGCAAAACCCACACCATGACGATGGGTGCAGAGGACAAAGTGCTGGACGTGGCGCTGGCCGCTGGCCTGGACCTGCCCTACGCCTGCCGGGGCGGCGTCTGCTGCACCTGCCGCGCCCGCGTGCTGCAAGGCGAAGTGGCCATGGCCAAAAATTTCACGCTGGAGCAGTGGGAGATGGACAAAGGTTTTGTGCTGACCTGCCAGGCCCGGCCATTGACAGCTGAGGTCACGGTCAGCTTTGATGAGCGCTGAAGCGTTTTAGCGGCTGCGTCCTACAGCGCACAGCCAGGATTTGTGCGTC
>JAYVNK010000608.1:0-2695 GCA_043758475.1 Comamonadaceae bacterium
CTTTGGCTTTGGCGTAGGCAGACCACTTCTTGATGAACTCGTCATTGGTCGGGTTCTTGATCGACTGGAAGTAGTTCCAGGCGGCCAGGTGGCCCACCAGCGGCTTGGTGTCCACGCCGCGCAGCTCTTCTTCACCCACGCTGAAAGCAACCACTGGCACGTCTTTGGCCTTCAGGCCGGCATTGCCCAGCTCTTTGTAGAAAGGCACGTTGGAGTCACCATTGATGGTGGACACCACGGCCGTTTTACCGCCAGCCGAAAACTTCTTCACGTCGGCCACAATGGTCTGATAGTCAGAGTGTCCAAACGGGGTGTATTTTTCGTCGATGTCGGTGTCTTTGACGCCCTTGGATTTCAGGTACGCGCGTAGAATTTTGTTGGTGGTGCGGGGGTAGACGTAGTCCGTGCCGAGCAATACCCAGCGCTTCGCACCGCCGCCTTCTTTGCTCATCAAGTAATCGACAGCAGGAATGGCTTGCTGATTAGGTGCAGCGCCGGTGTAAAACACGTTTTTGGACAGCTCTTCGCCCTCGTACTGAACCGGGTAGAACAGCAGGCCGTTCATTTCTTCAACCACCGGCAATACCGACTTGCGGGACACGCTGGTCCAGCAGCCAAAAATCACAGAAACCTTGTCTTGACCCAGCAATTGCTTGGTTTTCTCGGCAAACAGTGGCCAGTTGGAAGCGGGGTCAACAATGACAGGCTCGAGCTTCTTGCCCATCACGCCACCCTTGGCGTTGATTTCGTCAATGGCCATCAGCACAGTGTCTTTCAACACGGTCTCAGAAATGGCCATGGTGCCTGAAAGGCTGTGCAGAATGCCCACCTTGATGGTGCCGCCCGACTGGGCGTGGGTTGGAAGGACGGACAGGCCCGTCAGGGCGACGGCGGCGGTAAGCGCCTTGAGAGTGAATCGACGTTGCATGTGTGCTTCTCCAGTTGGTGACCCGTGGGTAAAAGTTTATGTCTCGCTGCACGACCGCCCAATACGGCGGCGGTGCACAACGATGGGGCAACTGTAGGGAAGCAGGGGAAATTGAGGAATACGCCGGGTGGCGTATGGCGCCTCACCAAGGGCAACCGCGCCGGACGTTCCTGCAAAAAATTATGATACTATCTACTTGTGCTATTATTTAAGTAGCACATTATGCACGCCACACAGGGGCTACAGACCTATATTACCCAGAAAACTGCATGAAAATATATCCACCAGACACTGTACCTGCGCTACGCGTCAAAAACCACATCTCATTGCCCCGCCTGGCCGCCCCACAACTGTGTCAAGCGTGCGTCCCGACCACAGCCGTTGCGGTAGTACTTGTAGCGGACTGGGTTCTTCTTGTAGTAGTCCTGGTGGTATTCCTCAGCCGGGTAAAAGGCGGTGGCCAGGGTGACCTCGGTCACGATGGGCTCCTTGAACGGCTTGGTTTTTTCCAGCGCGGCGCGTGAGGCCTGGGCGATTTTTAGCTGCTCCTCATTTTGCGGATAGATCGCGCTGCGGTAGGGCGAGCCTTTGTCGCAAAACTGCTGGTCTTTGACTGTGGGGTCGATGGTGTGCCAAAAGTATTCCACGAGCCGCTGGTAGGTCACTTTGGCAGGGTCATACAACACCTCCACGGCTTCTGCGTGCCCGGTGCTGTGGGATGACACCTGTTCATAGGTGGGCTTGACTGTTTTGCCTCCGGTGTAGCCCGAAGTCGTGGAGATGACGCCGGGGATTTTGTCGAAGTCAGACTCCACGCACCAGAAGCAGCCGCCTGCGAAGGTGGCTTTGGCCGTGACAGTCGGCGCTGCAGGGGATACGGCAATTTTGGGCGCCGTCTGTGCACCCAGCGGCGCGCCTGCCATCACCGCAAGGCAGAGCACCGCAGCCGCACCCAGGCCGGCAATAACGCCGATAACCCGATTTTGCTTTTTCATGCAGCCCCCGCAAATTTAAGCGCAACGCCATTGTTGCAATAACGTTTTCCCGTCGGTTGCGGGCCGTCGTTGAAAACATGGCCCTGGTGGCCTTCGCAGCGCACGCAATGGTATTCCGTGCGCGGCAGCACCAATTTGAAGTCAGTTTTGGTGGCCACGGCGCCGGGCAGCGGGCTGAAGAAGCTGGGCCAGCCGGTGCCGCTTTCAAACTTGCTGCTGGAGGCAAACAGCGGCAAATCGCACCCCGCGCAATGGTAAGTGCCCTTGCGCTTTTCAGCGTTCAGCGGGCTGGACTGCGCGCGCTCAGTGCCTTCCTTGCGCAGCACGTCAAATTGCGCAGGCGTGAGGCGCTTTTGCCACTCGGCATCGGTCAGGCGCAAGGGCACGATGGCAGGAGCATCGCCTGCAGGTGTGGCAGCGTTGGCCTTGTGGGCCAGGCCAATGCTGCCGAGCAGGGCTAAAAGATGGCGTCGAATCATGGTGGGCTACCTCGCAGTGGGTTACAGGCTGTCAGTCGGGCAAGGGCGCGAATTCTTTCATCGCAACATGCAAATGCCAGTGTGGTTGAGCTGCCAGGTCGCCCAATGGTTGACGCGCGCTTGTGAGAAGGCTTGCTCGGTGACGTGGTGCACGAGCTGCGCTTGTTGCCGCAAATTGGCAAAGAAGCGATTGAGCTCGGCCTGAATACTCATGCGCATGCCACACAGCATCACTGCCACAAGGCACGCAAGTCGTAACGTGCGATCACGCGTAAATGCAGTGGGGTGCTCAG